>CACLKH010000005.1 GCA_902607475.1 uncultured Alphaproteobacteria bacterium
TTATTATTCTCATCTAATTTATTTAGTTTAATTTCTTGATTCTCGTCTTTTTCTTCTAGTAAAGTAATTTTCTCAGTTTCATCTTCCCTTGAAACTGGAGTGTTGAGGGATTTTTCTGGTCCAGATAATCTTCTATTCATTTCAATTACATCTTTTTCTTCAATTTTTAATTTTTTAGAACTTAATTTTTTTGCTATCTTTTTTACAATTTCTGGAGGAAGCTCACCTTTTTCAATTTGTTGCATTTGACTTTTTAATTTTTGTAAATTAAAAAAAAGTTTTTTTTGAGCTGCTGTTGTTCCTAATTTTACTAACGACCAAGAATTTAAAATAAATTCATTTATACTTGCTTTTATCCACCACATTGCATAGGTGGATAGTCTGAAACCTTTATCAGGGTCAAATTTTTTTACTGCTTTCATAAGACCAACATTCCCTTCAGAAATAATATCCTCAATTGAAAGCTTATAACCTCTATATCCGAATGCTATTTTAGCAACTAATCGTAAATGGCTTGTTATAAGTCTTCGAGCCGCTTTTGCATCGCCTTTTGTTTGCCATCTTTTAGCTAGCATGTATTCCTCTTTTTCAGATAGTAATGGAAATTTATTTATAGAAGCTAAGTAATTTGAAATACCTTTACTTGTTGGGGTTAATAGACCTGTTGTCATCTTAATTAGTATATAATATTATTTATATCAAAAAACAATATTTCGATTTTGGGTGCGTAGCTCAGTGGTAGAGCACTACGTTGACATCGTAGGGGTCGGAAGTTCAAATCTTCTCGCACCCACCAATATTTTCAAGGGTTTAAGTCTTTTCACTATTTAATCTTTATTGCCCGTGGACACATAGTGGACAAAAATGTCTCAACTTCTGTGTTTCGTGGACAATACCTCGGGGGTTTTTTTGCAATTTTTTTAAATTAAAAAGTATTGCATTAAATTAAATTATCGATATATATAACTGCTTATTAATTTATTAACTTTTACTATTGAAATAACGAACAAATGAGTTCAAAAACCGGCAAAGTCAAATGGTTTAATCCAAACAAAGGTTACGGATTTGTAGATCAAGATGACGATGAGAAGGATATATTCTTACATATTACTGCGTTGCAAAAAGCAAATATTTCTGTACTTAACGAAGGTGATAAAATATCATACGACGTTGAAGAGGAAAATGGCAAACAAAGCGCTACTAATTTAAAGCAAATATAATTCCTTACATATATTTTTAGTCTGTGGACACATGGTGGATAATTTTGTCCAGAGCTTATATAAGAAAGATTAGTGATCTTAGGTAATGCACTACGTTGACATCGTAGGGGTCGGAAGTTCAACTCTTCTCGCACCCACCAAGTTTTGTGTATGGCTCTTTAAAACAGGGTAACTAGACATTATATAGACACTATGGTAAATCATTAAAATCTTTATTTGCCACGTGATTTAGTAAAAATATTCAACCAATATTAATCTAAAAAAACTGTCACATTACGAGAGATATTTGTCTGTGGAGAAAACGACGCTTATTATGAGTAAAAAAAACTTAATAGAAAAAGACAGAGAAAAATTAACGGTGCAGGAAAATGGGCATAATATTTTATCCTCTAAAAAAAAATATTTTTATCCTAATAAAATTGATAAAACGATTGAAATTGTTATTGTTCCTAAATTAGCTGACATAACAGAAAATCAAAAAAATGTTGGGATTGTATTAGACGAAAAAATCATTTTAAAAATTTTATCTAAGCGTTATAGCAATGTCTCAATTACCGAGATCAATACTAAAAATGATTTGAAAAAATTAGCATTAAGAAAACCAGATTTAGTTTTCTCGGGTGTTAAATATTTTTATTTTGCTGATGGAATTATTTGGCTTAATGATTATTTAGAACTTCATGATATTTTGTATATCGCTTCGGACAGGGCAGCGCTTCATAATGAGCATGATAAAAGTATAGCCAAAAAAATTATACAAAAAGCTAATATTAGGACGGCTGATTTTTTCACAACAGAGCCTGGGAAGCACCAAAATGAAATGTCGATCCCTATTGCCTTCCCTCTTTTTATAAAACCCTTAACTGGTGGAGACAGTAGAGGAGTTGATGCAAATTCCATCGTGTATGATTTTTTAAGTTTTCAAGCAAAGATATTAGATATTAAGCGCAAGTACAATTTACGTTCTTTAGTAGAAACGTATTTATCTGGAAAAGAGTACAGTGTCAGCATTCTTCAAGATCACTCTAATGAAAATCTAGAAGCAATGCCAATAGAAATTGCTGTTAAAAGAAACATTAACGGTCATCGTATTCTTGACTACGATATTAAGGAGAATGATCACGAAAAGGTATTTAAAGTTTCGGATAGTAAAATTTTTAATCAACTCTCTGATTTATCAAAAAATGCTTTTACTGCATTAAATGGCAAATCACTGGGGCGAATTGATATTAAAATGGATTATCGTGGCGTTCCTTATTTTATTGAAGCTAACCTTATGCCTGGTCTTCGAAAAGGCTATTTTTACAGATCTTGTTTATTAAATCTTAATATGAGTTATGAGCAAATGATTTTAACCGTTGCCGATAACGGATTATCCTCTCGAAGAATTCATTCCAGTATTGCTAAAACTGAACTATCCTCTCGAAGAATTCATTCCAGTACTGCTAATACTGGACTATCTTCACATTAATTATTTTACATTTTAATATAAGAAAATCTTCTGCCCATGCACCGTGATCCGTGATTATTTTTGACGAAAATAATAGACTAATCCAAGTTGAGCTTGAGTTAAGGTATTTTCATATTTAAAAAAAGCTCTTGTACCTGCACCATCGGTTGCGAACCACTGTTCTTCCATATTGGTAAAATCATAATGTCTTCCACCAAACTTAACGCCAAGATTTTGGGTTAAAAGATGTTCTATTTCAAAACCTAGATAAAACCCTGGAACTAAATCTTGAGTATGAGGAGAATTTGTATAATCAGGGCTCCCGCTGCTATAAGTTGTATATTTATTAAGAATATTTGCAAGAGCAGCACCGGCATCAAAAGAAACTTTACCTTGGCCTAAATTAAATCCTAATTCTATTCCACCTGATATAACTTGATGGCCGCGATAATGAGTTTCTGAAACCCAATTACTGCCTCCATGTGACCTGTCATCAATTAGGTAGGTTCCACCAATTTCAAATCCGGTATATAAATCACGGTTAAAAGGAAGAGCAGAATCCCATTTCTTATCGTACCCTGTTGACCAAGAAAAGCCAGGGACTGATAAATCTAAACTATTATGCAGACGAGTTCCGGTTTGACCGTGGCCATTATTATCACGCCACCTTGTATCTATGTTGGTAGCATTAGCTGATATACTAAAATTAAGACCTGAATAATCTCTAGCACTCGCGTTACTTGATATCACTAATAATATAGCTGTAGCAAACAAGGAACCTTTCATTAAGTTTTTCATAACGAAATCATAGCACAATTAACCGTGATACGGGATTAAGGATTCTACAAATTATTTATAATCGATTTAATCGATTAAAGAAATGAAAATAATTCATTGAGTCGATACTTATATTTACCACAATTAGTATTTATATTTCATTGTATTATTAATTTATAGAAAGGAAACAATTATGAAAAAAGTATTAATAAGTACCCTTGCTTTAGCTTTTACTGCTTTAATAGTAACAACATCTTTTGCACAAACAAAAAAGGATGGCTACAATGCTAAAGTTCAAAGCTATGCATTAGCAAAAATGTCAGGTAATCCAGTTGATGCACTAGGATATACATCTGGAAAACCTTTTCATGTACTTGATACTTCTAAACTTGATGCAAAATTATATCGTTTAGAGGATCAAAAAACTATTAATCAAAAACGTTTTGTTCTTTACAAAATGTCTGGCTTAATAAAATAGTCTAGAGAAATGCCCTTTGCGTGTTAAAGGGTCTTTTTTTTTTATTTTTTTATTAATAATCGCATTTCTCCCTCACCCCAAATTTTATTTCCGTTCTTATAATTTTTAAGACCGTACTCTAAGTCAGTTTTTCTTCCAACTTTCATTCTTTGGATATTTGTAACACGTAATTTTTTTAAAGTAGTTAAAACTTCTTTTAGAGAACAATGTGTCTCACGTGGTACATACCAATTGTCCATAAAAATATACCTATTTGAAGGCATGCCAATCATATCTAAAACTTTTTGGGAGTATTCTTGTGGTATCTTTTTCATTAATTTGTTCATTTCTCGTCTTGCTGACCAATAAATTCCACCACGGCCGTAAAGATATAACCATACGTAACAGCCAGGTTTGCAGATTCTGACAATTTCTTTTATTACTTTTTTATAATTAGTTGTGTGATGCGCAACTCCATTACAATAAACAAAATCAAAAGAATTACTTTTAAAATTTAAATTTAATACATCTTGCTTTCTAAATATAAGATTTTTTAATTTATAATTTTTTTTTGCTAATTTTATTCCATCATCACTAAAGTCAACACCATATACTTTTTGACCACCCAATTGTTTTAAGGCAAATGAATATCTACCACCACCACATCCCACATCAATAATTTTTTTTACCTTAAAAAAACTATTGACATTAATGTTACTAAAATTTTTAAATCTTTCTTTAATGTAGTTTTTTGCTTTTAAATTTTCTTTTTCGGAAAAAATCTTCCATAGCTTAGCATAAACACCTCCTGTTTTTGTTTTCAATTCAACTTCTTTTAGATTTTCAAATTTAATATTATAGTGTCCTAAATTTGCTAGATCCTGACAAATATGTATTAACTGGTTTTGCAATAGGTTTATTCTTTTAATTGGATTTTTTATTTTAAATTTAATATGAGGATCGTGTGGGAATAAATTTCTTATATATTCGTGCAAGATAATAACTACAAAATATGGATGCGTAGCAATTAATTTTTTGCACAATTGAAATAATTTCTTTTGTTTTTTAATCAATTTACCCTAACTTCGTAGAGGATATAAGTTTTTTAGAAACTAATCTAGTCATACTTTTTATAGTTGGTTTACAGGGGAAATGAGTACTATATGAAATCGTAGGAGTGGAAGTTTAACTCTTCTTGCACCTACCAAGTTTTGTGCTTGGCCCTTTAAAACAGGGTAACTAGACATTATATATATACTTATGGGAAATCATAAAAATCTTTATTTGAGCAAAGTTTCAGAAACGTCACAAAAAAGAAATTGTCTTAGGTGCGAAAAACTATTTTTAAGTGAGCATATAGGGAATAGACTTTGTCCAAGATGTGAGAAGAGATCCTAGTTTTTTCAACCTTACTTTTTCTTAATAATAACTTTTATTAATATCGGACCCACCAAATTTTTTTTTTAAAAATTTTTTAAAATAATGGAGATTCGTCAATATCACTTTCTATTCTTGTTTTGTTTTTTAATCTACGAATCTGAACTTTTTTGTTAAAAAATTTGTCGTAGATTTTTTTAAGATTTTTATTTATAAAATTTTTTTTAGTTAAATTAGTATATGGTTCATAGTGAGAACATTGTGTGCAACATTTTTTTAATTTACCACTAAACCAATTATTTCTTATTTCTTCAATTTGTTTATCGTTCCATGCTTCATGTAAAGTTTTGTAATTTTTTATGTTTCCACCCCAAAGTTCTGGTTCAACCCGACAAGAACAACCCTGAATTGTTCCATCAACTAATATTTGCAGTTTTCTGTATAAAGCATAACAAGGAGTATTTTTTCTTTCATTCATATATTTAAGGCCTTTAAATTTTTGTCCTTTGGGAAGTCCGCTTTTTTTTATAATACCTCTAAAATCATCCCAAGATTCTAATATTGAAATATTTTTTGGGCTAATATATTTGATAATATTTTTATAAGTTTTTGATTTGAAAAACTTGTTATATGGTTTATCAATTCTTAATGCTAAATTAATATTTACAGGATAACTTAATTCTTTATTTTTTTTTATAATGTTAATTATATTTGATTTTACTTGATCGTACATGTCTATTCCATACAGTCTTTTATATTGCTCTTTATTACCAAGAGCAGTTGATATTGTCATGGAAGTTAATCCTGAAGTTAATATTTTTTTAAAACCATGTCTATGAATTAGCGTGGCATTTGTATAACAAGTTGTTGTTTTAATGTTTTTAAATTTTCTTATTTTTTTTACTAAATTTAACCAATCCGGATGTGCACTTACTTCGCCTAAAATAGGTGATAAGCTAAAACTCCCTCCACCACCTTTTGAATATATTTTTAAAAGATGATCTAAAGATTCAATATCAATTTTTTGTTTAACTCTTGGATCAGCAGCTTTACCATCTTTACCTTTACCATATCCGCAAAAACTACAATCGGCATTGCAAATATTAATAACTTCAGCACCAGCAGTATTTGGGCGTTTTTTTAAATTATCTAGAGACATTTTATTTTTATTTAATATATTACTATTTAAAAAAATTTAAATAAAACTTAATTTAATAAAAAAATTGGATAAAAAAAAAACAAAAACTTATTTTTTTAGAATTTTCTTACTTTTTGTAATTTTTTTAATTTATTATTTTCCTGTTAAAGCTAATAATAACTTATTTTTGGAAGATAACTTTTTTCCGGAAGGCATAACAATCTCAAAGAATGGAAATATTTATGTTGGTAGCTTAAAAGAAAATAAAATTGTAAAGTTTAAAAACAAAAAAAAAGATTCTGAACTTTTTGTTCCATCCAATTCTAACGGATTAATGTCTGTAATTGGAATTTTAGCCGATGATCATAATAAAATTCTTTGGGCATGCTCATCTAATCCTGGAGTTACAAATTATCCAAGTGATGATCCTGTATCTCTTAAAGCCTTTGATTTAAATTCAGGTGAACCTCTTCAAAGTTATGAATTTCCTAACAGTGGTTTTTGTAATGATATTACATTAGATTCTAATAACAATGTTTATGTTACAGACTCTTTCAATCCTCGTATTCTTCGTTTAAATAAATCAAAATCAAGGCTTGAAACCTGGTTTGAAAATGATGCATTTAAAGGTGAAGGATTTAATCTTAATGGTATCACTTTTACTAACAATAATATTTATACAGTCAAAATGAATTCTGGAGAATTATTTAAAATTGGAATTGCTGATAATGGAAAACCTATTAATTTTACAAAAATAGATTTACCGCGACCTTTAAATGCTCCAGACGGTATTAAAGCTGTAAATAAAAAAAATTTATTAGTAGTTGAAAATAAAGGCAGTTTAACACACATCAATTTTAATAAAATTACTACACTTAAAATTCTTAGAGATGATTTAGATACTCCTACCACTGTCGCAATAAAAGGAAATACTGCGTGGGTTCTTCAAGCACAATTCGGTCATTTATTTGGTGATGAAAAAGATGTTCCACCAGGGCCTTTTGAAATTATTAGTGTTCAATATAAACCATCAATATTGACATCACTTAAAAAACTACTAAATTTTCTAAATTAAAGAGTTTTTTTTATGAAAGTATTAAGTTCATTAAAATCTGCTAAAAGTCGTCATATAAAATGCAAAGTAGTTCGACGTAAGGGAAGAATCTACGTTATCAATAAATCGAATCCTAGATTTAAAGCAAGACAAGGTTAATTCTTTTATAATTTTAATAACGATCTACAGATGCAATTCTTAGAACATTTGTTGCACCACTTTGACCAAATGGTACACCTGCAGTAATAACGACACGATCACCTTTTTTTGCAAATTTCTCTTTTTTTGCTAATTTACCCGCCTTTAAAACCATATCTTTGAAATTTCTAGCATCCGTTGTGTGAACACAATGAACACCCCATACCAAAGCTAATCTTCGAGCAGTATCTAGATTCGGAGATATACTTAAAATTGGTACATCAGGTCTTTCTCTTGCAGCTCTTAAAGCTGTTGATCCAGAAGTTGTATAAGTAACGACAGCTTTTGCAGACATAATTCTAGCTACGTATTTTGCAGATTCTGTTATTGCATCTTCAGCTGTTGATTCTGCTTTTACATGTCTAACTTCATTTATATTAAAATATAAAGGGTCATTTTCAACTTTCTCAATTATTTTATTCATCATTTGAACGGATTCATTAGGGTATGAGCCAATAGCAGTTTCTGCTGATAACATAACTGCATCTGTTCCATCATAAATTGCTGTTGCAACATCAGATGCCTCAGCTCTTGTTGGAGTTGGATAAGTTACCATTGAGTCAAGCATTTGAGTTGCAACTACAACAGGCTTACCAGCTTGTCTACAAGCATTGATAATTCTTTTTTGTTGGCTTGGTAATGACTCTAAAGGTGCTTCAATTCCTAGATCTCCTCTTGCAATCATAATTGCATCAGAAACTTTTATTATTTTATCTAAATTTTTTAAAGCGCTTGGTTTTTCGAGCTTTGTTAAGACAGATGCCTTGCCTTTAATTATTTTTTTGAACTTTAAAACATCCTTTTCTGTTTGAATAAACGATAAAGCTATCCAATCAACTCCTAATTTTAAAGCTAATTTTAAATCTTCCTTATCTTTTTTTGTCAAAGAACCAGAAACTGATTTTAAATTAGGTATATTAAAACCTTTATTACTAGATATAAAACCACTGAATTTTACTTTTGTTTCAATATAATGACTATTTTTCTTTGTAACTACTAAAGTTAGTTTTCCATCATCAACTAAGATTTTATTTCCTTTTTTAATTTTTTTAAAAATTTCTTTATGGGGCAAGCAACCTCTATATTTATTTCCTGGTGTAGGATCTAGATCAAAAATAAATTTTTTGCCATTTTTGAGGAAAATTGGTCCATTCTCAAATTTTCCTACTCTTAATTTAGGTCCTTGAAGATCCATTAAAATTCCAATTGGTCTTTTTACTTTTTTTTCTAATAATCTTATTTCTTTAAATCTTTTTATATGTGTTGATACAACATCATGACTAAAATTTAATCTGAAAATATCAGCACCAGATAAAAAAAGTTTTTTGATTGTTTTTAGATCTGAAGTGGACGGTCCTAGAGTTGCAATTATTTTAGCTTTTCTTATTCTTCTCATATATAAAATTTTGAATTACTAATTTATAAATAGTAATTTTTTTGTTTCTTTACATGTTTTTTTGTAAATATTACTTATATATTAATGAATTTTAAAAAGAGATAATAATAGATATGAAAAACAATTTTTTTTCAGTTGGTCTCGAAGAGGAATATTTAGTTGTAAATAAATATAACGGTGAACTAATAGTAGATCCCCCGAAAGGTTTAATGAGAGATTGTAAAAAAAAACTCAAAGATCAAGTTAAACCAGAATTTTTAAGATCTCAAATTGAAGTAGGAACAAAAGTTTGTAATTCTATCAAAGATTTGAAAGATAATTTAATTTTTCTAAGAAAGAATATTGCAGAAATACTTAATAAGTACGACCTTGCATTTGTAGCTGTTTCAACCCATCCTTTTTCTGACTGGGAAACTCAAAAACATACACAAAAAAGAAGATATTTTAATTTAGCCGATAAATTTCAAATTGTAGGGAGAAGACTAGTTATTTCTGGCATGCATATTCATGTTGGCATACCCGATAATGAGTTAAAAATTGATCTAATGAATCAAATTTCCTACTTTTTACCTCATTTACTAGCTTTAAGCACATCATCACCTTTTTGGAGAGGTGAATTAACTGGTTTAAAATCTTATAGAGTAAGTATTTTTGATGAATTACCAAGAACAGGACTTCCAGAAGAATTTGATAGTTATGATGAATACAAAAGACACATAAAAATTTTACTAAAATCAGGTGTACTTGAAGATCCAAGTACTATTTGGTGGGATTTAAGACCTAATGTAAAATTTCCAACACTTGAAATGAGGATTTGCGATACATGCACATCATTGAATGATGCAATTTCTATTGCTGCATTATATTTATGTATTATTCATATGGCATGCAGATTAAGAAGAGAAAATAAGAGATGGAGAATATATTCAAAAATGTTGATTAATGAAAACAGATGGAGGGCTCAAAGATATGGTATAGAAAAAAGTTTAGTTGATTTTGGAAAAAGTAAGCTCGTATCATATAATAAATTAGCTGATGAATTAATTGTTCTGGTAAGAAAAGATGCAAAGATATTAAACTGTGAATCAGAAGTAAAAAAAATTAAAAATATATGTAAAGTAGGAACAAGTGCCGATAAGCAAATTAAAATTTTTAAAGAAGAAATGAAAAAAACAAATAATAAAAAATTAGCATTAGACCAAGTTCTAAAATTTCTTGTTAAAGAAACAATTAATTTCTAAATTATGGATGGAAAAAAGAAGATTGAAATAGAAGCAGAAGTTTTTCAAAAATTAGTAAAACATTTTAGAAAGAGAACAGATGTTCAAAATATTGATTTGATGAACACAGCTGATTTTTGTAGAAACTGCTTATCCAAATGGTATATGGCATCTGCGAAAAAAAAAGGAATAAAATTAAATTACGAAGAAGCTAAAGAAATAATTTATGGGATGTCGTATGATAAATGGAAAAAAAAATATCAAAAATCTTTACCAAATAAATAAAGAAGAATTTATAGTATGAAAATTTTAGTAACAGGGGCGGCAGGTTTTATAGGATTTCATTTATGTAAAAAATTATTAGAAGATAAGCATACAGTCTTAGGAATTGACAATATTAATAATTACTATGATGTAAAATTAAAAAAAAACAGATTAAAAATTTTATTAGGAAAAAAAAATTTTAAATTTAAAAAAGTAGATATTTCTGATACCAATTTCGTAAAAAAAATATATCCAATAGCAAAGAATTTTAGAATAATAATACATCTTGCAGCGCAAGCTGGGGTAAGATATTCCATTACTCACCCATATAAATATATTGAGAGTAATGTTAAGGCTCAAATATCAATATTAGAACTAGCAAAAAAAATAAAAAGCTTTCAACATTTAATTTACGCAAGTTCTTCTTCTGTTTATGGTGCTAATAAAAAAACTCCTTTTTCAATAAATGACAGAGTTGATAACCCAGTATCTTTATACGGGGCTTCAAAAAGGGCAGGAGAATTAATTGCGCAATCATATTCAAGAATGTTTAATATTAATTGCACTGGTTTAAGATTTTTTTCTGTTTATGGTCCATGGGGTCGTCCCGATATGGCAGCATATATTTTTACAAGAGATATTTTTCAAAATAAATCTTTGGATTTATTTAATTTTGGCAGAATGGAAAGGGATTTTACTTTTATTGATGACATAATTAGTGGCATTACTCCATTAATAAAGACTAAGAAAAGAAAAAGTAATTTACATAAAATCTATAATTTAGGAAATAATAAACCGCAACAACTTTTAAAAATGATTTCTTTATTAGAAATGCTATGTGAAAGAAAAGCAAAAATAAATAAAAAAAGAATGCAGTTAGGTGATGTTCGTCATACATATGCAAACATTAAAGAAAGTAAAAAGGATTTAAAATTTAAACCGAAAACTAATTTAAAAGAAGGATTAGAACAGTTTGTTAATTGGTATAAAGAATATCACAAGATTAATTAGTTATAAAAGCCTTCAATATCTTTTTTATATTTTTCATAAACTTTTTTTCTTTTAATTTTCATTGTAGGGGTTAGAAAACCACTTTTTTGATCTAATTGTTCATTTATTAACATATATTTTCTTATTTTTTCAGTAGAGGATAGTTTTTCATTTATTTTTTTTAAATACTTATCAATTTCATTATTTATTCCATTTTTTTTTGAATAATCATTATTAATAAATATCAAAGCAATTAAAAATGGTTTGTTATCTCCAAATACGATTACTTGAGATATTAAATCACTAGATGTAAACATATTTTCAATTTTTTGGGGCGCAATATTATCACCACCAGTTGTAACAATAATATCTTTTTTTCTATCAGTTATTATTAAGTGATTGTCTTTATCTATTTCACCTATGTCTCCTGTATATAACCAATTATTTTTTATTTTTTCTTTTGTTTCTTTTTCTTTTCCTAAATAACCTTTCATTAAATTATCACCTTTTATTAATATTTCACCATCAGTAGCTATTTTTACTTCAACACCTTTTATAGGTGGGCCAACAGTTCCTATTTTATTTAATTCTGGACGATTACAACTAACAGTAGGGGAGGTTTCTGTTAAACCATATCCTTGTAAAATTTTTATTCCAATTGCTTCAAAAAAAATATTAATTTCGTAGCTTAATGCACCACCTCCAGAAATGAAAAATTTTAAATTTTTTCCAAAAATTTTTTTTATTTTATTATCAATCATAATTTTAAAAAAGAATTTAAAAAAACGTGTTATGAGTAAAAATTTTTTTTGATTTAAATAAATTTTTTTTCCTAAATTTAAATTTATATTAAAAATTTTTTCTAATATTTTATTTTTAGAAAAGTTATTTAATATTTTCTTATAAATAGCCTCATAAAATCTTGGAACGGCAGCAATATAAGTTGGGTTAACTTCTTTAAAATTAGTAAATAGTTTATCCATATTCTCTGCATAGAAAATTTCACTTGATGTAAGTAATGGCATAAATTGTCCAGCAGTATGTTCATAGGAATGAGATAAAGGTAAAAAAGAAATGTATCTTTCATTATTAAAATTTATATTTTTAAAAATATCCAAAGATCCAATTAAATTAGAACATATTGATTTATGGGTTAAAATTACTCCTTTTGGGGTCCCGCTGGTTCCAGAAGTATAAATAATGCACGCAGGGTCATCTTGCGTTATTTTTATTTTTACATCTTTATTCTTTATTTTTTCTTTCCAGAGATCTTCTATATAAATTATGTTTTTATTTAGACTATGATTTATTTTTTCATAAGAAAAAATATTTTTAATTTCCTTATTATTTTTTATTGCAGGTACAAAGTTTAAAAATAATTTTTTATTTGAAATAAATACCATTTTTGCTTGGCTGTCTTTTATTAAGTATTCATAATCTTTTTTCGTATAAGTAGTATAAGCGGGAACGGTTATACCTCCTGCAAGCATTATGGCAAAATCAGTAATAAACCAATTCGGATTGTTTTCTGAAATAATTATAACCTTGTCTCCTTTTTTAATTCCTAACTGAATAAGTTTTGATGAAAGTAATAAAATTCTTTTTCTTACAATTTTCCAAGAATATGATTTGTATTGATTATTTACTTTGTGCCAAAGAAGAGGTTTATCTAATTGCTTTTTTGCTTCTTCGAAAAATAATTCTGTTAATGTTTTCCAATTAAATTCTTTATCATTTATCATATCAGCAATTGATATTTAAATTGTTCTATATATTTTATTATCAATCGTATATTTTAGAATTATAAATAAATTGAACAATATTTTAGATAAAGATAAATTCTCAAAAAGAGCAAGTAGATATATCCAATTAACGGGGCAAGTTGGAGGTTTGTTAGCTAAATTAGGTGCTAATAGATACTTAGGTTTAGATATTAATAAGGATAAACATGCTTTAAATTTAAAAAAAAATTTAGGAGAAGTAAAAGGACCCTTCATGAAAATAGCACAACTTATTTCTATGATCCCAGATGCTTTACCAATAGAGTATTCAAATCAATTAATGCAATTGCAATCACACGCACCTTCAATGGGAGAATCTTTTGTTAGAAGAAGAATGGCAAATGAATTAGGAGAGAATTGGAAAAAATTTTTTTTAAATTTTAACACTACTGCATCTTACGCCGCATCGCTTGGACAAGTTCATAAAGCAGAATTAAAAAATGGAGATATCGTTGCATGTAAGCTCCAATATCCAGATATGGAATCCGCAGTTACTGCAGACTTAAATCAATTTAAAATAATTTTAAATTTATTTGAAAAATATAATAAAGTTATTAAAACAAAAAAAATTTTTTCAGAAATAAAAGATCGTTTAGTTGAAGAAATTGATTATGAAAACGAAATAAGAAATATGAATATTTTTGAAAAAATATTTAAATTTAATAAATCTGTAAATATTCCAAAAATTTATAGAAGTTCTTCAACAAGAAGATTAATCACAATGAGCTGGCTTGAAGGGCAATCGTTAGACAATATACTTCTGAATTCAAAAAATAAAAAGGAATTATCTGAAAGAATAGCTATTAATATTTTTAATGCATGGTATATGCCATTTTACAAATTTTGCGTTATTCATGGAGATCCACATTTTGGAAACTATTCTTTTAAAAAGAATGGAGATATTAATCTATTTGATTTTGGTTGTGTAAGACTTTTCCCTATCAGTTTTGTTAAAGCAGTTTTAAATTTATATTATGCCCTTGAAAAAAAAGATGAAGATTTAACTGTCGAAGCTTATAAAACTTGGGGATTTAAAAAAATTAATAAAAAATTAATTAAAATTTTAAATTTATGGGCTTCATATATATATGGACCGTTATTAGAAGACAAAAAAAGATTAATTCAGGGAGAAAAAAATAGAGGTTACGGATTGGATGTAGCAAATAATGTTTATAAAGAATTAAAAAAAATTGGAGGAGTAGAACCTCCAAAAGAATTTGTTTTTATGGATAGGGCTGCTATAGGAATGGGATCATTGTTTATGAAATTAGATGTCAAACTAAACTGGCATAAATTATTTAAAGACTTGATTAATGATTTTGACGAAAAAAGAATATTAAAGGAAAGAAATAGAGTAATAAATTAATATCGCCTTTGGAATTTTCTTTTTCTTCTCAGAACTTCTGATGCCACCCTCTTTCTTTTGACTGAAGGTTTCTCATAGTGTCTTCTTAACTTCATTTCTTTAAAAAGACCTTCTTGTTGCATTTTTTTTTTTAAAATTTTTAATGCAATCTCTAAATTGTTATCTCTAATAAATATCTGTACTATTTTACTTACCTTTATTTTTACTTTTTAAGTTAATAATTTATTTGATAAGAGAATATGAATAAATGAATAAAATTCAATTATTTTTTATAAAAAATATTAATAATGAATTTTTATAATGGGTCTTTTCTTACTTTATCGCTTTGTTTTTTTCTGTAATTTTTTAACTTACTTTCTATTTCTTGGTCACTTAGAGACAAAATTGCCGCAGCAAGCAGACCAGCATTTTTTGAGCCTGCAGAACCAATCGCTAAAGTCCCTACTGGTATACCGGGTGGCATTTGGGCAATTGATAATAAACTATCCAGTCCTTTTAAGCTTTTACTTTCAATAGGCACCCCTAAAACTGGTAGATGAGTATGTGCTGCTATAACACCAGGTAATGCAGCTGCCATACCAGCACCTCCAATAAATACTTTAACCCCATTTTTTTCTGCATCTAAAATATATTCTCTAAGCCTATCAGGGGTTCTATGTGCTGAAATAACTCGAGATTCGTTTTTTATTCCTAATTCATTAAGAACTTCTGAGGCTGGTTTCATTTCTTCAGCATCAGATTCACTACCCATTATAATTGCTACTTTTATATTGCTCATATCATTTATATTTTCTTTAATTCACTATTTTCATCATTTTTTTTTTCATCTAGTTCATTTGGAATAGGACCATTTTCTTTTTTTTGTATTTCTGATATTTTATTTAAGTCTTTTTCACTGCAAAATCCTAATTTTACAGGATCTTTTGTAATAATATTTTCATAATTCCAATGACTTTTATTTCTTATTGAATCAACAGTATTTTTCGTTGTTCGTATAAGCCTACAAATTTCATTATCAGTTATAGTTGGAAATTCTTTTAATAACCATTTAATTGCGCCAGGTCTCTCTTGCCTTTTAGCTATTGGAGTATATTTTGCGCCTTTAGCTATTTTTTTTGGTTTTGGTAATTCGCTTTTTTTTATTTTTAATTTTAGTTTAGAGTTTTTTTCACATTTTTTTATTTCATCAGTAGTTAAAATTTTATTATTAATTGGATTTATTCCAGGCATTTTGTCCACAACATCTCCATTTGCTATTGACTCAATTTCTAAAATGTGTAATTCACAAAAGTCAGATATTTGGCCAAAAGTAAGAGAAGTATTTTCTAATAACCAAACTGCTGTAGCTTTCGGCATTAAAATTTTTGCCATGTTTTATTAATTAAAATTTAAATGATTATTTATTTCAAAATATATTAAATAGTTAATGCTATTTTACCAAAATGTAACCCTTTATCCATATAAATATGAGCATCTTGCACTTTATTAAAAGGAAAAGTTTTACACAAAACTGGCTTAATTTTTTTTTTTTCTATTAATGGCCAAATATTTTTTTTTAAATCTTTTGCTATTTTTTCTTTTTCTTCTAAAGATCCAATTCTAAGAGTAGACCCTGTAATAACTAATCTTTTAAGCATTATCATCATCAAATTTACACGTACAACAGATCCTGTTAACCAACCAATATTTATCAACGTTCCATTTCTTTTTAAAACATTAATATTCTTTTGGACATAATTTCCTCCGACAATATCTAAAATATAATCAACTCCCTGATTATTTGTTTTTTTTTTAATAAATTCTTCAAAATTTATTTTTTTTGAATTAATCCCATGATCAGCACCAATTTTTTTACAATCTTGTATTTTTGTATCTGAACGCGCTGTTATAAAAACTTCTAAGCCAAAATTTTTAGCAAATTGTATGGCTGTCGTTCCAATGCCACTCGAACCACCATGAATTAAAATTTTTTCATTTTTCTTTATTCTATTTCTTATAAATAAGTTAAACCAAACTGTAAAGAAAGTTTCAGGTATTGTAGAAGCTTCTTCAAAATTTATATTTTTTGGTATTGGAAGACATTGAGAATAGGGAGCCAAACAATATTCTGAGTAACCCCCTCCAGATACTAAAGCACATACTTTATCACCTATTTTTATATTTTTTGTTTTTTCTCCAAGTTCAACCACTTCCCCAGATACTTCAAGGCCTAAAATATCACTCGCATCTTTTGGAGGAGGATAACCACCCTCCCTTTGTAGAATATCAGGTCTATTTACGCCAGCAGCTTTTACTTTTACTAAAACTTCATTTTTTTTTGGCTTTGGTACTGGTCTAGATCCTATATATAATACCTCAGGGCCCCCGTGCTTCTTAATTTCAACTACTTTCACTTAACTATCTATTTTTTTTCTTTGTTAATTTGAGGTTTAGCTTGAACTTTATTTTTATCTACTTTCTCTTCTTTATTTTTTTTATAATTTTTAAATCTTTTTGCAAATTTTGATATTTGTCCTTGAGTATCAACCAATTTTTTTTCACCACCACTCCATGCAGGGTGTGATTTTGGATCAATATCTAGATTAAGAATATCACCTTTCTTTCCCCAAGTTGATTTTGTTTTAAATTTAGTACCATCAGTCATAACAACTTCAATTTCATGGTAATCAGGATGAATGTTTTTTTTCATAAATATAAACTATATTTTTTTTTTATTTTTTTTCAAATTCAATTATTACTTTATTTTCTTTATTTTTAGAATCTCCAAATGATTTAACTATTAAATTTTTAGCTGGCACTCCTTCTTTCATAATAATAGATCTTATATTAATAGCCCTATCAAGTGATAATCTTCTGGAAACATCATCAGTTTTATTAGTTTGTGCATATGAAGTAATTTTAAAAGTTAAGTTTTTTTTATTAGTTTGATTATTAATAAAATTTCTTATTTTATCTATGTCTTCATTTTTAAGATTTGCAGTTTCTGAGTTAAAAAGAATATGCGTTTGATTAATGAATCCATTTATTGGTTTATTAATTCTAGCAAGCTTTTTATCTATATTATCTATAAGATTTTCTGTTTTACTTTTTTCTTTAACTGTATTTTTGGTTTTAATTTCGACATTTTTTCTTTTTTTTATTTTGGTTCTTATATCTTTTTTTATTATAATTTCTGCTTGATTTCTATTTTTATTTAAGTTTTCAATAATTGATAAATTTACGTCAATATCATTTTGATATTTTGTTCCAATTTCAACAGGATCAATAGCTGGTAAAGAATTTGAAAAAAAAATATATATTAATATAAAAAAAATTAATTTAAATTTTCTTATTATTGATTTCATATTTATGTTATAAACCCACTTTCTAATTCATCTATTAAATTATTATTACACGCATATATATTTCCTGTATATAAATAATTTTCATTTTTATTAATATTTCCTACATATCCACCAGCTTCTTTTACCAAAAGCACTCCAGCTGCTATATCCCATGTTTTTAAATTGAACTCCCAAAACGCATCATACCTCCCTGCAGCTACATATGCTAAATCTAATGCAGCAGCCCCATATCTACGAATTCCTGAAGAATTTTTCATAATATTTTCTAAAATTTTTAAGTAATTTTTGTGTGAACTTTCCATACCTTTCCAAGGTATTCCAGTTGAAACTAAAGCATCTTTTAAATGCCTCCTTCCTGAAACTCTTATTCTTGTATCATTAAGAAAAGCACCTACGCCTTTTTCAGCCCAAAATAACTCATCTTTTATGGGATCAAAAATAATTCCTGAAATTATTTCTTCTTTTACCATTAATGCTATAGAAATTGCAAAATGAGGTAATCCATGTAAAAAATTTAAAGTTCCATCTAATGGGTCAATAATCCATTTTTTTTCATGGTTATTTAAATTAATTTCTGAATTTGTTTCTTCTGATATTATTTTTATTTCAGGATATGCTTTTTCTAATATTTTTATAATTGTTTTTTCTGAATTTAAATCAGCAGATGTTACAAAATCGCCAATTCCTTTTTTTGAAACTTGTAAGTTTTCAATCTCTCTAAAATCTTTTATTAAAATATTCCCAGCTTTATAAGCTGCTTTAGTCATAATATTTATTATTGGAGTTTTTAAAGCCATAATTTTTTACTTAACTTTTTCTACATAAGAATTATCCGATGTTTTTACTACTATTTTCATGCCTTTTTCGATATGAGGAGGCACCATTACTTTTACATCATTTTCAAGAATTGCTGGTTTAAGACCTGAAGTTGCTGTCTGACCTTTTATTACAGCTTCTGCTTCTTTAATTTCTAAAGTTACTGTTTCAGGCAATAAAATATTTATAGGTTCATCATCTTTTAATTCAAGAAAAACATTAATGCCATCTTTTAAATAAGGTAGAATATCACTTATAATTTTTTCTTTATTTATACTAATTTGTTCATAATTGTTTTGATCCATGAAAAAATATTCATCTCCGCTTGAATAAAGAAATTGGAAAGTTTTTTGTTCAAGATAAGCTTTTTCGATATTTTCATCAGATCTAAATCTTTCATTTCTTTTAGTTCCTAGATTAATATCTTTTAATTCAACTTGAATATAAGCACCGCCTTTACCAGGTTTTGTATGTTCTAATTTTAGAACTTTCCAAAGTTTATTTTCAAATTCTAAAATATTTCCAACTTTTATTTCGTTTGCAGATATTTTCATTTTTTTTTGTTTAAAAATTTATTAAATAAATTCACAGCTTCAACCGGACCTTTTTTAAAATTCCAAATTCCAGAACTTACTGCTAATAAATCACATTCTGTTTTTATAATTTTTTTACAGTTTTTCGAACTTATACCACCAATAGCAGCACATGGTAGAGTAAAATTTTTTTTAAACCAGTTTATATTTTTAACTGTAGCTCTATATTTAGTTTTTTTTGTTTTAGTATTAAAGAAGGAACCAAATGATACATAATTGGGTTTTAAATCTATTGCTTTTTTTACAAAATCTTTTGAATTATGACACGTTATTCCTAAAAATTTTTTTTTTAGTAAAATTCTGCTCACTTTATTATTTGAAATATCTTTTTGCCCTAAATGCACACCGTCGCAAAATTTTAAAACTTGATCATTAAAATAATCATTCATAAAAAAAATAGTTTTATTTCTTTTGCAAAGTAAACTTATTTTTTTTAAAGCATCTAAAATTTGTGTTTCTGATTTATTTTTTAATCTTAACTGTAGAAATTTTATTTTTTTTGTTTTTAAAACTTCATTTAAAATTACCAAGTATTTTTTTAATGGCAGTTTTTTTGTTAGAAGTTCAGGAGGAGTTATAAGATATAAATATTTTTTTTTCTTTTTAAAAAGATTATTCATTTTCTAAGCTTGTATCCCATTTACCATGACAAGCTAAAGAATTCATTTTAGCACGGTGTAAAAAAATATCTTGAGCTACATTTTTATTTTCGCTTTTCCCGGCCCACATTTTGAGAGCATCTTCTTGTAAAGCCCTTCCATATGAAAAAGATAAATTCCATGAAGTGCTATTCAATTTGTTTATTTCATTTAAAATCATGGTAGCGTTGATGCTACTTAGTCCACCAGATAAAAAAACAATCCCAGGTACTTCTTCTGGAACAGTTTTTGTTAAGCATGCTAAAGTTTTTTCTGCAATTTCTTTTATATTTAATTTCTCACCGCTTTTATCTCCAGGAACTATCATATTTGGTTTTAATAGCATACCTTTTAAATCTACATTTTTTTCTTTTAAAGAATTGAAAACTTGATTAAGTGTTTCTTTAGTTACCTCATAGCACTTATCTATATTATGTTCTCCATTCATAATTACTTCTGGTTCAACAATTGGCACTAGTTTATTATTTTGGCTTATTAGTGCATATTCTGCTAATAAAGAAGAATTCTCTTCTATGCAATGACTTGAAGGTATATTTTCTCCAATATTAATTACAGATCGCCATTTTGTAAATTTAGCTCCGTTTTCAGCAAAAGGTTTTAAACGTTTATCCAATGTCTCTATACCTTTAGTATACGTTTCAATTGAATCTTTATTAAATTCTTCTAAACCTTGATCAACTTTTATTCCTGGATAACAATTAATATTTTCTAGTTTTTCTTTTAATGATTCATTACTTGAGTTTTTTTGAAAAAAAGTTTCTTCAAATAAAATTACACCAGATATATATTTTGAGATATCAGGAGTTGAAAATAAAGTATCTCTATAAAAGCATCTTGTTTCTTCATTAGATTTAACATTTATAGAATTAAACCTTTTTTTTATGGTATTTGTACTTTCATCAGCAGCTAAAATTCCTTTACCATTTTCAACAATCTTTTTTGCAATATATTGTATATTTTCTTTTGACATTAAATATATTTTGAAATGTAGTTTGTTAGATCAATTAATCTATTTGCAAAACCCCATTCATTGTCATACCAAGAAACAATCCTACAAAGTTTTTTTTTTATAACTTTGGTTTGTGTTGAGTCAAAGTTTGAACTGTATGGTGAGTGATTAAAATCCACTGAAACTAAAGGCTCATCGATAATTGATAAGATATTTTTTAAATCTTTCTTTGAAGAGTTTATACATATTTTATTAATTTCATCTTCAGATGTATTTCTTAAAGTATTAAAAACAAAGTCTATTAGACTTACATTCGGGGTAGGGACTCTAATAGCTGTTCCGTCAAGTTTCCCATCTAAAGATGGAATTACTAATCCTATAGCTTTTGCAGCACCTGTTTTTGTTGGTATTAAAGATGTAGCAGCTGATCTTGCCCTTCTTAAATCACTACTATGAAAAGTATCAACAATTCTTTGGTCACCTGTATATGAATGTATAGTTGTCATGTGACCAGTTTCTATTCCAATAGCATTATTTAAAATATTAGCTATTGGTGCTAAACAATTTGTAGTACATGATGCATTTGAAATTATTTTGTGATTATTATTTATTTCTTTATGATTTACTCCGTATACAACAGTAATATCTGGGTTATCTGATGGTGCAGAAATAATTACTTTTTTTGCCCCAGCTCTTATATGTTTTTGAGAATCTTTTTTTGAAGTTAGAATTCCCGTACATTCAATTACAATATCAATTTTATTTTTTTTCCATGGCAATTTTATCGGGTTTGTTTCAGAAATAATTTGAGTTCTACCTAAACCAATATCAAATGAACTTTTATCGTTTTTAATTTTTTTATTATATGTGCCATGAATAGAATCATATTTAAATAAATGTATATTAGATTCCAAATCAGCTAAATCATTTATAATTTTTACTTTTATATTCTTTGCATTTTTACTTTCTGATAGAGCTCTTAAAAAAAGCCTACCAATTCTTCCAAACCCATTTATTGCTATATTAACCATTATTTTTTTTATAAATTCTTAATGCTAATTTTACAATTTCTTTAGCATTTAAACCAAAATTATCATACAAAACTTCTCCAGGCGCAGATGCACCAAAACCATTCATTCCTAACATATATTTTTCATTTAATATATATTTTGTCCATCCATATTTTGATGCAGCTTCAATAGCTATTCTTTTTTCGATAGGACCCAATATTTTATTTTTATAAATATCGTTTGTTCTATCAAAAATTTCCCAACAAGGCATTGACACAACTGCAACATTTAGAGATTTTTTTTCAAGAATTTCTTTTGCTTCAATAGCAATTGATACTTCGGACCCTGTAGATAAAATTGTTATATCTCTCTTATTTTTTTTTGTTTCTGCAATTATATACGCGCCTTTTTTTGACATATTTTCTGATATCTTTTCTTTTCTAACAATAGGAACATTTTGCCTTGTGAGAGAAATGATAGAAGGAGTATTCTCGGTTAAAGCAACTTCCCAACATTCTAATGTTTCAATAGCATCAGCTGGTCTTAAAACATTTAAATTTGGTACAGATCTTAAACTTGTAAGTTGTTCAATTGGTTGATGGGTAGGACCATCCTCTCCTAAACCAATAGAGTCGTGAGTCATTACATAAATAATTTTTTGCTTCATTATTGATGCAAGTCTTATTGAGGGTTTACAATAATCTGTGAAAATTAAAAAAGAACCGCCATACGGAATTAAACCACCATGAAGAGAGATTCCTGTCATTGCTCCCACCATAGCATGCTCTCTAATTCCATAATAAATGTATGTTCCTTTGTAATTTGAACTACTAAAAGTTTTTTGATTATCTGCTTTTGTTAAATTAGACTCGGTTAAATCTGCTGACCCACCTATTAAAAACGGCATTTTTTTTTGTAATAAATTAATTGCTATATTAGATGCTTTTCTAGTAGCAATTTCTTCATTTGACAAACAAAGCTTTTTTTTAATTTTTTTTAATTCTAAAAAGCAATTTTTATCAATCTTTTTATTCAAATAATTATTAAATAATTTTTTTTTCTTATTGTTTAAGTTTTTTTTAGTTAGATTCCATTTATTATTTTCATTAATTCCTTTAATCCCTGTATTTTTCCAAATTTTTAAAATTTCTTCTGGAATTACAAAAGGTGGGTAGTGCCAATTAAGGTTTTTTTTGGTTTTTTTTGCTTCATCTGGGCCAAGCGCAGCGCCGTGACTAGAACTTTTACCCTGTTTGTTTGGTGATCCGTACCCAATAATAGTTTTACATGCAATTAACGAAGGTTTTTTCGTTTTTTTTGCCTTATTAATTGCATTGTAAATTTGTTTAAAATCATGCCCATTAATTTTTTGCACATCCCAATTACATGCGTTAAATCTAACTAGATGATTTTCTGATGTTGATAAGCTTGTTGGGCCGTCAATAGAGACATTATTATCATCAAATAAAACAATTAATTTATTTAATTTTAAATGTCCAGCTAAAGAAATTGCTTCATGACTAATTCCTTCCATTAAACAACCATCTCCGACAACAACATAAGTATGGTGATTAATTAAATTCTTTCCAAATATAGATGAAAGATGTTTTTCACCTATCGCCATACCTACTGAGTTTGCCAAACCTTGACCTAAAGGACCTGTGGTTGTTTCTATGCCACATTCTATATCATACTCAGGATGCCCAGCTGTTTTACTTTTTAATTGTCTAAATTTTTTAATTTGATCAATGGTTATTTTTTTATATCCAGTTAAATGTAATAATGAATATAAAAGCATTGCCCCATGGCCTGCAGATAAAACGAATCTATCTCTATTTGTCCATTTTGGATTTTGAGGGTTAAAACGTAAAAAGTATTTATAGAGAATTGTTGCAACATCTGACATACCCAAAGGCATACCAGGGTGGCCAGAATTTGCTTTTTCAACAGCGTCTATAGACAATGCTCTGATAGCATTGGACATTGATTTTAACTCTTTTATGTTTAAGTTATTTTTGGTTAACACATCTAGATATATAATTTTTCAATTCTAATTTTTGCTATAGATTATAGAATAAAAAAATATACTTTAGTATAAGTAGATATAATAAAAAAAAAAAATAATGCCAGTTTTAAGAATAAATATTAATGGACGTTTCTATGACATTACGTGCGAAAAAAATAAGGAAAAATATGTTTTAGAATTATCAAAGTATTTTGATAAAAAAGTTAGAGATTTGTCTGTTAAATTAAAAAACGTAGATCATTCAAGACTACTTGCTTTAACAGGAATTTTGTTAAGTGAAGAATTAAACAACATTATGAAAGATAAAAGTAAAGTCGATAACCCATATGGAAAAAATTATAAAATAGAAGTTGATGATTTAAAAGAAAAACATTCTGAAACAAAATTAATTGTAAAAAATAAAATAGATAAATTAATTTCACGGATTCAATCTTTAACTAAATGAAAATTCTTTTTTTTGGCGATATTTTTGGCAGATCAGGAAGAGATGCTTTAATAAAAGAACTATCATATTTTAAAAAAAAATATAGCCCTGATTTTATTTTAGTAAATGGTGAAAATGCTTCACATGGAAGAGGTATATCACAATCCATTTGTAATGATTTATTCTCAGCAGGCATAGATATTATTACTGGTGGAAATCATATTTTTGATAATAATGATGTTTTTAATTTTATAGATGAAGAAAAAAGGTTATTAAGACCTAACAATTATCCTATTGATACACCAGGAAACGGTTATGGAATTTATGAAAAACAACAAAAAAAAATATTAGTTATTAATGTAATGGGAAGAGTTTTTATGCAACCTCTAGACGATCCTTTTGAATCTATCAAGAAAGTTATAAACGGAAAAGTAATTGGAAAAGATGTTTCAGCGATAATAATTGATATTCATGCTGAAGCAACTAGTGAAAAAATGGCAATAGGCCACGAATTTGATGGTAAGACAAGTTTAATTGTAGGAACTCATACGCATATACCAACTGCGGACGCAAGAATTTTATCAAACGGAACTGCTTTTATTTCAGATTTAGGTATGTGTGGTGATTATGATTCAATTATTGGTATGGATAAAAACAAAGCACTAGAAAGATTTAAAAAAAAAACACCAGTAAGAGGAATTCACCCTGCTACAGGAGAAGCCTCTTTATCGAGTGTTTTTGTTGAAATAGATGAGAAAACAGGATTGGCGAAATCTATAAAACAAATAATTACAGGTGGTTCATTAGAAAGAGTTTCATAAAAAAAAAATCATTTATTATTTTTTAAGATGGCAGGACATTCAAAATTTAAGAATATAATGTTTCGTAAAGGTGCCCAAGATAAAAAAAGAGCTAAAATATTTGCTAAGTTAGGTAGAGAAATTCAAGTTGCTTCAAAACAAGGCGGTTCAGATCCAGATTCAAATCATCGACTACGAACTGCTATAGATGCTGCGAAAGTTGCTAATGTTCCTAAAGATAATATAGAAAGAGCAATTAAAAAAGGATCTAGTAATGAAACTAATAATTTAGAAGAAATAAAATATGAAGGATTTGGTCCTGGAGGCACATCATTAATAGTTGAAACTATGACGGATAACAAAAATAGAACAGTTTCCGAGATAAGGCAAATTTTTTCAAAAAATGGAGGATCAATAGTTGAAAATGGAAGTGTATCTCATAATTTTAAAAGAAAAGGGGAGTTAATTTACAAAGCAGATAAAACTATAGAGAATAAAGTTTTTGATTCTGCCGTAGAGGCTGGTGCAGATGATATAATTAATGAAGATGAAAACTACACTATTTATTGTGATCCAAATAAAATTATTAGTATTAAAGAAAAAATTTCTGAATTATCTATAGAACTTATTTCAGTTTCATTAACTTGGATATCATCTAATAGAATAAATATAAATAAAGAAAATGGTAAAAAACTTTTTAATCTTATTAACCAATTGGAAGATAATGAAGACGTTCAAAACATATCATCAAATTATGATATTTCAAAAAAAGTTTTTGATACAATAGAGTTTGATAATTAAATAAAAAAAATGGCAGATAAAACATGGAAAGCTAGAGAAAGACAAGTTGCTAGGTTTTTTAATACAAACAGAACACCACTAAGCGGTGGCTCATCGAGACACACAAGGTCTGATTCTCTTCATAAAGATTTGTTTGTAGAATGTAAATTAAGAAAAAAACATTCAGTTATCTCGCTTTGGGATGAAACAAATGAAATGGCAAAAAAAGAATCAAAAACAGCAGTTGTTGCATTATGTGAATCTGGAAGACCTGGTTTTTGGGTTATGGTCCATAGCGATGATTTAGAAAAAGTATCTGACATAGTTAAAAAAAAATAATGTTTATATTTTTATTAAGAAATAATACTTTGTTTTTTTCGTTATAATTTTAAAATAGACTAAAATAAAATTATGGAAAACCAAGCTGTAGACGCTATAAATCTTGTTCAAAATGGGGCATACGATCTGTCCATTTTTTCTTTATTTCTTAGAGCAGATCCAGTTGTTAAATTAGTTATATTTGGACTTTTCATATCATCGATATGGAGTTGGGCAATAATCATAAATAAAATAAAAATGATTAGAAAAATAAATAATGTAACAAAAAAATTTGAGGATCTTTTTTGGTCCACTTCTTCATTGGAAGGTTTATATAATAAAACAGAAAGTAAAAATGATAATCCTATGATCGCAATTTTTAATAAATCAATGATAGAGTGGCTGAAAATTAGAAATTCTAAAATTAAAGATAGATTGGAAAACAGGTTAAATAATGTGTTAGTTAATTCTATAAATAATGAAATTGCAAAATTAGAAAAAAATATGATTTTCTTAGCATCTCTAGGTTCAGCGGCACCTTTTGTTGGATTATTTGGAACTGTCTGGGGTATTATGAATAGTTTTCAAGCTATTGGTATAACAAAAAATACTAGTCTAGCAGTTGTTGCACCAGGAATTGCCGAAGCTTTATTTGCAACAGCTTTGGGTTTAATAGCAGCAATACCTGCCGTTATAGCTTATAATAAAATATCAAGCACTTTTGATAATTACTCAATTAGATTAGAAACTTTTGCCCAAGAATTTGTTAATCGTGTAACAAAATAAAAAAAAAATGTCTAATAAATCTATACAAAGAGTTAATAGTTTAAAATTTTCAAGAATATTAAAAAGAAATAAAACTATTAGTCAAATAAATGTAACTCCAATGGTGGATGTAATGTTAGTTTTACTAGTAATATTTATGATAACTGCTCCATTATTAACAGTTGGCGTTCCAATTAATTTGCCAAAAACAAAAGCAAAAGCATTACCTGAAGATCAGGCTCCTTTATCTGTTACAATTAATAAAGAAGAAAAGATTTTTGTACAAGATACAGAAATAAGTTTAGAAAAATTAATACCAAAATTAGTTTCTATTTCAAAAAATAGAAATGATAGAAAAATTTTTATTAGAGCTGATGAAGTTTTATCATATGGAAAAGTAGTTGAAGTAATGGCAGTGATTACTTCGGCTGGGTTTAATAAAATCGCTTTAGTTACTGATTTTGAAACAAAAAAAAATAAATGATATTAAATAATTTAATTTTTCTTCCAATTAAAAGAGAAGTTTTGGAAAAAAAGAATTATCTTTTACAGTCTTTGGGGTTTCATTTGTTAATAATAATGTTAGTTTACTACGGATTGCCAAATCTCTTTAGATATCGTGCAGAATTTTTACCTCCTTTGCCAGTTGAAATAATAAATATTTCAAATAAAACTGCAGCGCCAAAAATTAATTTTAAAAAAACCCCGGACACATCAAAAAATAAAACCAATTATGCAAATCAAGAAAATATTAAATATAATAATCAAACTAAAATTCCAGATACCACTGAGACAGTAGAAGAAACGAAAGAAGCTGTTGAAATAAAAAAAAAAAAAATTGTTAAATTAAAAGAACTAAAAAAAAAACCTAATCAATTACAAAGTGTTTTAAAATCTATTGAACAGGTAAAAAGAGACTTTAGTGATAAAAAAAAAAGTACAGAAAAAACTGAAAGTGAAGATAAAGTAACACCTACAAAACTTGGGTTAAATTTATCAATAAGTGAAATAGATGCTATAAGAAGGCATTTTGAAAAATGTTGGAATATTCCATCAGGGGCTAGGGAAGCAGGAAATTTAGCTACAGAAATTAAAGTAAGGTTTAATAAAAAAGGAAATGTTTTAGATGCAAGGATAGCTGATGTTAGTAGAATGAAAAGAGACAGATATTTCAGAACTGCTGCAGAAAGTGCACTTAGAGCAGTATTGAATCCAAGGTGCCAAAATGCACCTTTGCCAGAAGATAAATTTGATAAATGGAAAAATTTAACTTTAAATTTTGATCCGAAAAGTATAATTGGTTATTAATATTTTTTTTTTACTAAATTGAAATATACAAAAAAAATAATTTTCTCTTTCTTAATATTCTTTTCTTATATTTTAAATGTTAATGCAGAACTTAAAATTGACATAACATCTGGATATACTGAACCTACGCCTATAGGTATCCATGATTTTATCGGAACTAATGATGAAGAAAATAATGTAGCTAAACAAATTACAAAATTAGTAATCGCTGATTTAAATAACAGTGGCATTTTTAAAATCATTGACCCTAAAGCTTACATTCAAAAAATTCCATCTCCCAATGTTATGCCTAAATTTTCTGATTGGAGAGTTATAAATGCACAAGCGTTAATTGTTGGCTCTACTCAAATAAATAAAAGTGGACAAGTTAGAATTGAATTTAGATTGTGGGATGTTTTTGCTGAGCAACAAATGGCAGGATGGGCGTTTAGTACAGCAAGGAGCAATTGGAGACAAATTTCTCATCGAATAGCTGATAAAGTTTATGAAAGACTAACTGGAGAAATTGGTTATTTTGACACAAGAATTGCATATATTGCTGAAAGCGGTCCAGCAAAAAAAAGAGTTAAGAGACTTGCAATCATGGACCAAGATGGAGCCAACCATCGTTTTTTAACTGATGGTAGTAATTTAGTTATTACGCCTAGATTCTCTCCTTCACATCAAGAATTAACCTATTTGTCATATATCGGAAGAATTCCAAGAGTATATTTATTAGATATTGAAACAGGCAAGCAAGAAAAAGTAGGAGATTTTCCTGGTATGACTTTCGCACCTCGTTTTTCACCTCTTGGAGATCAAGTTATTATGTCTTTAGCAACAGAAGGAAATTCCGATATTTACTCTTATAATCTTCAAACGAATATAAGAAAACAATTAACGTCATATAGAGGAATTGATACATCGCCTTCATATTCTCCAAATGGAAAAAGAGTTGTTTTTAATTCTGATAGAGGTGGTTCACCACAAATTTATGTTATGAGTAATAAGGGAAAAAAAATAAAAAGAATTAGTTTTGGTAAAGGTCATTATTCAACACCTGTATGGTCGCCAAGGGGAGATTATATTGCTTTTACAAAATATTTTAATAAAACTTTTTATATTGGTGTAATGACACCTGAAGGAAAAGGAGAGAGAGTAATTGCAAAGGGTTTTCTTGTAGAAGGCCCAACTTGGACACCTAATGGAAGAATGATAGCATATACAAAAAAAGATTATCCTATGAAAAAAAAAGAAGGTAAAACAAGAATATTTTTAATTGATTTAACAGGTTTTCATGAAAGAGAAATTATCACTCCTTTAGAAGCATCTGACCCAGCTTGGTCTTCTTTATTAAATTAGAAAAATTATAAAAAAAACACTTGTATCTGATATAGCGATTACTATACTTTATTAGAAAACTATATATGTATACTTATTAATTAATTTTTTGAATCGGGTATTAGGCGTAAATGTATATTTTAAGAACACTCTCTGTAATAATCTTCTCATTTATATTGTTTAGTTGCACACAAAAAGGTGGAATGGAAGATGTTTCAACAGGCCTTTATGAACAAGGAGGAATGTCATATCTTGATAAAAACATGACGGTTCCTGCAAAAATATATTTTAATTATAACCAGTATTTAATAACCGATATGGCACAAAACACATTAGACATACAAGTTGCTTGGATGGATGAAAATCCTGGAAAATATATTCTTATAGAAGGTCATTGTGATGAAAGAGGCACGCGTGAATACAATTTAGCTTTGGGCGAAAGAAGAGCTAATGCAGTTAGAGAATATTTGTCTTCAATGGGTATCTCTGATGGCAGATTAAATGTTGTTTCATACGGAAAAGAAAGACCTGATGCAGAAGGATCATATGATGATGCTTGGCAAAAAAATAGAAGATCAGTTACAACTATAGACGTAGATAGATAATTTAATTTATTCTTCTCTTCTCTTAATTTTATAGTAATCTAAATAATATTTACAGAACTAGGTTCTTAGAAAATTTAGTCAAAAAATGTTTAATAATAAAACGAATAGTTCAATATACTTTTTATTTTTATTTCTTTTTATTTCATTTGATCTAAATGCAATAGATGAATTTGATTATAATTTACTTAGTGAAAAAATGAATCGTTTGGAACAAGAAATATCTGATATTCAAAAATCTTTGTATGCTCCAAATGATAATACATTGGTTAAAGAAGATCAAAAATCCGTTCCTTTAAAATATCAAAGAAGAATAAATAAAATTGAAAATGATTTTGCTAAAATAAATGGACAATTTGAAGAAATCTTTTTTAGATTAGATCAATTACAAGAAAAATTAGATAGAATTAGTTCTGACGTTGATTTTAGATTGTCTACAAAAAAAAATGCTCCTTCAGAAGGATTACCTGTAAGTAAAAGAGATAAATCTAATATAAAGGATACATATGCTTATCCAAAAAATACATCGGATGTAGATACCAGTGGTGGTGATGCAGAAATTTTAGGTACTATTGAAAAGAAAGATTCTGTAGATGAATCATTTGAAATAGCAAGAAACTTTCAATCACCAGACGACTTATTTAATTATGGAAAAAATTCATTGCAAAATTTAAATTATATTGAAGCAGAAAATGTTTTTAGAGGTTTTCTAAAAAAATATCCAAAAAATGAAAAAGTTCCAAACGCATACTATTGGATTGGAGAATCTTTGTTTGTAAGAGAAAATTATCCTGAAGCAGTTTTAGCTTATGGTGAAGTAATAAGAAATTATAAAAAACATAAAAAAGCTCCAGCAAGTTTATTAAAAATAGGAATATCTTTTTCTAATTTAGATAAAAAAAAAGAATCCTGTGATGCTTTAAACAAGATATTAAAACAATACCCTGATTCTGAAAGAGATGTTTTAAAAAAAACAAATTATATAATTAAAGAGAATAATTGTTAATTTTTATATGATTGAAAAAGTTTTTTTTAAAGTTATGGATACTTTAGGTCCGTATGAAAAAAATCCCCATTTAGCTGTAGCTGTTTCAGGCGGTAGTGATAGTCTTTGTCTTGCTATTTTAGCTCAAGAGTGGGCAAATAATAGAGGTGGAAAAATAACGGCTCTTATAGTTGATCATGGTCTAAGAAAAAATAGCGGAAAAGAATGTAAAAAAACACAAAATATTCTAAAGAAAAGAAAAATTTTCAGTCATTGTTTTAAATGGAAATTATCAAAAATACCAAAAAATGGTGTACAAGAAAAAGCTCGTGAATTTAGATATAATATTTTTGAGGATTGGTGTTTCAAAAAAAATATTGTGCATTTGCTGATTGCACATCATTTTGAAGATCAAAAAGAAACTTTTCTTATGAGACTAAATGATAATAGCAACATTTATGGTCTAGCGTGTATGCCAAAAATTTTATTTAAAAAAAAAATAAGAATTCTTAGGCCTTTTTTAGATTTTAAAAAAAAAGAAATTATTAAATATTTAAAAGAAAAAAAAGTAAATTGGATTGAAGATCCAACAAATGTATCTTCAAAATATTCTAGAAATAGATTAAGAAAAATTTTGCCAAAATTAGAAAAAAAAGGATTAACAGATAATAAATTAAAAAAAATATTAAAAAGAGCGCAAAAAGAAAGAAAAAAGATTGAAAATAAACTTGCTGATTGGTTAAATAAATATGTTGATATTAATAGTTTAGGCTATGCTTCAATAAACTTTAGTAGTTTAAAATTATTAGATAAAGACGATTTTATATTTATTTTTTCCAGAATACTTAATATGATTTCAGGTTCGTTTTATGTCCCAAAATCAAAATATGTTTATAATTTTTACAAAAAAATTAATTCTAATGAAACAATAAATCATAGTAATTTAGGCGGATGTCATATTTTCTTTTTCAAAGAAAAATTATATGTCTGTAGGGAAATTTTTAAAAAGGATAGAAAACAAAAAGTAAACTTTCAATTTAACAAAATTGTTTGGGATAATAGATTTGAAATTGAACATAAAAAAAATAAAAATTTTCTTTTAAAAAAAGAGTTGGGAAAATCAGTTTTTATTGAACAACTGCAAAAAGATGGTTGGAATGAAATATTATTAAAGAACGAAAAGATAAAAAAAGAATTTATGATTCCAAATAAAATAATCTTATCTTTACCAGCAATAAAAAATAAAAAAAGTGATGTTTTGTATGTTCCACATTTAAATTATTACTCTAATGTAAAAAGTAAAAAAGAATTTTCTAATATGAGTTTTCTTTTTAAACCGGATGTGGCATTATCAAATATTTATTAAGAAATGATATTGTCCTTATGAAAAAAAAGATTAAATATAGATATATATGAAAAAATTAAAAAAGAATTTATTGATTTGGTTGATTATAGGATTTATTTTATCTTCTTTTTATAACTTTTTTACCAGATCAAATGAATCAAGAATTGTGCAAAATATTGCTTTTTCTGATTTTTTAAAAGAAGTTGAAAAAGATAATGTTTTAGATGTAAATATTAAAGGCGATTTGATAAATGGAAATTTAGTTGATGGTAAGAAATTCAAGACTTACACACCTTATGACCCAAATTTAATTGAAAAACTATCGAATAAAGATGTAACAATAAATGTTCAGCCTTACAATGGTAAAGGATCATCTTTGCTTAACATTATTTTATCATGGTTTCCAATGCTTTTATTGATTGGTGTATGGTTATTTTTTATGCGTCAAATGCAATCAGGAACTGGTAAAGCGCTTGGTTTTGGAAGATCGAAAGCTAAAATGTTAAATGAAAAAACTGGAAAGATTACATTTAAAGATGTAGCAGGTATAGATGAGTCAAAACATGAATTAGAAGAAGTAATTGAATTTTTAAAAGATCCTTCCAAATTTCAGCGTCTTGGAGGTAAAATTCCAAAAGGGGTTCTTTTAATTGGACCTCCTGGTTGTGGTAAAACTCTTTTAGCTAGAGCTGTGGCAGGTGAGGCTGAAGTTCCATTTTTTTCTATATCAGGATCTGATTTTGTGGAAATGTTTGTAGGCGTAGGTGCTTCTAGAGTACGAGACATGTTTGAACAAGGTAAAAAGAACGCCCCTTGTATTATATTTATTGATGAAATAGATGCTGTTGGTAGACATAGAGGAGCAGGACTTGGTGGTGGTAATGACGAAAGAGAACAAACTTTAAATCAATTATTAGTTGAAATGGACGGCTTTGAAAGTAATGAAGGCGTAATTATTGTTGCTGCAACTAATAGACCAGATGTCCTTGATCCAGCATTACTAAGACCTGGTAGATTTGATAGACAGGTGATTGTTCCTAACCCAGATATACTTGGCAGAGAAAAAATTTTAAAAGTTCATTTAAGAAAAGTACCACTTGCTCCAAATGTTAAACCAAAAATTATTGCAAGAGGTACGCCTGGTTTTTCAGGTGCAGATCTGGCAAATCTTGTTAACGAAGGAGCGTTATTAGCAGCAAGAAGAAATAAAAGATTTGTTACTATGCAAGAAATGGAAGATGCTAAGGACAAAGTTTTAATGGGAATAGAGAGAAAATCAATGGTTATGAAGGATGAAGAAAAGAAATTAACAGCTTACCACGAAGCTGGGCATGCAATTGTCGCTATTCATTCAAAAGAATCAGACCCAGTTCATAAAGCTACAATTATTCCAAGAGGAAGAGCGCTAGGAATGGTAATGCGATTACCTGAAAGTGATAGAATATCAATGTCTAAAATAAAAATAAAAGCAGATTTAGCAGTTGCAATGGGAGGTAGGATCGCTGAAAAACTAATTTTTGGTCCATCTAAGGTTACCACAGGAGCATCATCTGATATTAGTATGGCTACAAATATAGCAAGAAAAATGGTAACTGAGTGGGGTATGAGTGATAAATTAGGACCACTATCATATGGAGAAAACGAACAGGAAGTTTTTTTAGGTCATTCAGTAACTCAAAAAAAAAATATATCAGAATATACTGCTCAAGAAATTGATAAGGAGATAAGAAAAATAATAGATGAAGCATATAAAGTAGCGCAATCTATTTTAAAAAAAAATATTAATCAATTACATAAGTTAGCTAAAGGATTATTGCAGCATGAAACGCTAACTGGTGAAGAAATTAAAGATGTTATTAAAGGTAAAAAAATTAAAAAAACTACTACAAAAAATACAAAAAATAAAAATCTTTCCCCAGTTCCTACTGTAGAAAAAAGAAAAAAAGATGTTGGTCTTTCGGAACCTCAAGTGGAAAACAATTAATAATTAGCAAAAATATTTATAAAAAAATAATTCTATAGTTAGAATAGCACTATGAATTTTTCTAAATCTTTTAAAAAACCATACTTAGGCTTTAAAACGCCGGCTATAATGGGCATCTTAAATATTACCCCTGATAGTTTTTCAGATGGTGGTAAATATTTTTCAAAACCAAGGATTGCAATTCAAAATGCAATTAAAATGCAAAAAATGGGAGCAAATATTATTGATATTGGTGCCGAATCAACAAGACCAGGCGCCCTTCCTATAAAACCTGAAATAGAAATCAAAAGATTAAAACCTATTATTTTTGGTTTAAAAAAAAGAAAATTAAATATTTCGGTTGATACTAGAAATTCCTTAACTATGAAATTTGCCCTCGATAATGGTGTTAAGATTATTAATGATGTTTCTGGACTACAGCACGATCCAGAAAGCATAAATGTTATTAAAAAATCTAAGTGTTTTATAATTTTAATGCATATGCAAGGTAATCCACAAACAATGCAAAAAAATCCTAAATATAATTTTGCACCAAAAGATATATATTTTTTTTTGAAAAAACAAATTGTTAAATGTGAGAAGAATAATATAAAGAAAAATCGAATTATTATTGATCCAGGAATTGGTTTTGGTAAAACGAGTAAACATAATATACAAATTTTACAAAATTTAAAAATATTCCATAAATTAGGATGTAATATTTTAGTAGGGCTCTCGAGGAAAAGATTGATATCAGACTTAAGTAATAAAGAAAAACCAGCTGATAGACTTCCAGGAACAATAGCAGCCAATCAATATGCTTTAGATCAAGGAGCAGATATCATTAGAGTGCATGACGTTAAAGAAGCTTTACAAGCAAAACTTATTTGGCAAACTCTACAAAAAAAAATAGATTTATAATTAAATTATGAAAAAAAATTTATTTGGAACTGATGGTATTAGATCATTATCAAATGATGAAATTTTTAATAATATATCATTAAACACTTTAGCTAGATCTGTTTTAAATAATAATAAAAAATTAAGAATTGTGATTGGAAGAGATACTAGAGAATCAAGCAAAGAAATTGAAAATAATTTTATAAATGCTTTAAAAAATAATGGAGCAACAATATTTAAAGTGGGATTATTGTCAACTCCAGCAATATCTTATTTAACAAAAAAACTTAATTGTGACTTAGGTATAGTTATTTCCGCGTCCCACAATTCATATCAATTTAATGGAATAAAATTTTTTAATAAAAATGGTGAAAAGTTATCTGATTCAGAGGAGAGTAAGATTGAAAAGAATTTTTTTAAATTAATTAAAAAAAAAGATAAAGATAAAAACAATGGAAAAATACAAATAATAAAAAATCCTTTTTCAATATATAAAAAAAAATTTACAAAGATTTTAATTAGAAATAATTTTTCATCTAAATTAAAAATTATAATTGATTGTGCAAATGGCTCATCTTACAAAGTGGTAAAGTATATTTTTTCAAAAATAAACATTAATTTAATTTATATAAAAGATAAGCCTAATGGTAGAAATATTAATAATAAATGTGGTTCTTTAAATCCTCAAAGCTTAATAAAAGAAGTTAAAAAAAAATCTGCTGATTTTGGTATTTCTTTCGATGGTGATGGAGATAGAATAATTTGTTGTGATGAAAAAGGAAAAATAATTGATGGAGACAAAATTCTAGCGTGTTTAGCTGAATATATTTTTAATAAATCAAGATCAGGTGTAAATGCTATAGTAGGCACATTAATGTCTAATAGAGGACTCGAAAAATTTGCTAATAACATTGGTTTAAAGTTCTATAGATCAAATGTTGGAGATAAGTTTGTTTTTGAATTAATGAAAAAGAATAATTGTTTTTTAGGGGGTGAACAATCAGGGCATATTATTTTAAAAGAATTTGGCCCTTGTGGGGATGGTATATTAATAGCGCTATACCTAATTGAAATAATTTCAAAATATAGAAAAAAAACTAGTGAAATTTTTGATCTTTATAAATCTTATTTTCAAATACAAAAAAACATAAAATTAAAAGAATCTACATTAAAAAAAAATAAAAAAATTAATAATTTTTTAAGATTTTACAATAATAAAAGTATTGATGATGTTAGAATTTTAGCTAGATTATCAGGAACTGAGCCAGTTATTAGATTATTAGTAGAAGGTAAAAAATATAGTAAAATCATGTTGTTAGCAAAGAAATTAGATAAGAAAATAAAAAGTATTGTTTAAATAGAGTAATTCAAAGAAAAAAAATAATATACCGCGTGTTGCTTATTAGCAACATATAGTATAAATAAGTAATTTTTTGCTTTTAATCCACTACATTAAGTGTATTATACATGAATACTACTATATGTAGTAATTATGTATAATTACTAATTTTTTATAGGGAGGCAATAATGAATGCCTTAAATGCAGCAAAAAGATGGATCGGAGCACTTACAGAAGTTGGTTTGATGCTGATTGCTTTTGGTATCGTGGCTGGTTTATTGTATCCAGGCGCCGTTCCTTTTATTGGTACTGATGTTGTATCCAATATTACTTCATTGCTTAATCAACTAGGTAATAATGGAGTGGTTGGATTAGTAGCATTGGCTATCATATGCTGGTTACTTAATAAAAGATCAATCAGCTAAGATAATAAGAGTTTCACCCTCCCGAATTTGATCCCGACACGGTGAAGGTGTAGAGTTAAAAAGGAGCCCAGCAAATGGGCTCCTTTTTTTTTATTTTATTTTCCTATAGTTTTTTTTTTATTTTTAGACCTATTTGTGATTGTACAAACTGACTATCAAATGCAGCAATCTCTTGTTTTGATGATTTGCTTTTATCCGTTATAGAAAAGAGCCACGTTACAATGAATGCTGTTGTTACCGAAAATAGTGCTGGATACTTATAAGGAAATATTGGTTTATCATAACCAAAGACATCAACCCAAATTGTTGGACCAAGAATTACTAAGATTGTCGCTGTAACAAGACCAGAACTACCTCCTATTAGCGCACCTTTGGATGTTAGTTTTTTCCAATACATGGAGAGAAACAGAATTGGAAAATTTGCGCTGGCTGCTACTGCAAATGCAAGACCAACCATAAATGCAACGTTTTGTTTCTCAAAAAGAATGCCAAGAAAAATAGCAACAAATCCCAGACTAACGGCTGATATTTTTGAGACAAATAATTCATCTTTTTCGTTAACTTTCCCTTTTTTGAAGACGGAAGCATATAGATCATGGCTAACCGCGGAGGCTCCGGCAAGTGTAAGTCCTGATACTACAGCAAGTATTGTAGCGAAGGCCACAGCTGATATAAACCCCAAAAACATATCTCCCCCGACAGCGTTTGCAAGATGTATTGCTGCCATATTATTTCCTCCTCTTAACCCTCCATTTGTATTCAAAAATTCAGGATTTGTTGAAATTAACATAATTGCTCCAAAACCTATTATGAAGGTTAGTATGTAGAAATAACCAATAAAACCTGTGGCAAAAAAAACCGATTTACGTGCCTCTTTTGCATTCTTAACTGTAAAAAAACGCATTAGAATATGAGGAAGTCCTGCTGTTCCAAACATAAGTGCTATCCCTAGAGATATTGCCGAAACAGGATCTGATACTAGCCCGCCAGGTTGCATAATGGCGTAACTTTGTGGATGAACATTTACAGCCTCCTGAAAGAGTGTCTCGAAACTGAAACCAGTAGTCCACATAACTGCGATTGCCATAAATGTCGCACCAGACAAAAGTAACACAGCCTTGATAATCTGGACCCAGGTAGTTGCTAACATGCCACCAAAACTTACATAGAGAACCATTAGTACACCAACTGTAATGACAGCCAACTCATAAGGAAGTCCGAATAGAAGTTGAATCAGTTTACCCGCTCCAACCATTTGTGCAATTAGGTATAAGGCAACAGTTATCAATGACCCACTTGCAGCAAGACATCTTATTTGGGTTTGATCAAGCCGGTGTGATGCAGCGTCAGCAAATGTATAATCTCCTAAATTACGTAGCCGTTCAGCGAGTAGAAATAGTATAATTGGCCATCCTACAAGAAATCCAATTGAATAAATAAGGCCATCATATCCCGAAAGATAGACAAGACCGGAAATACCTAAAAAAGATGCAGCAGACATATAGTCACCTGCAATAGCTAAACCGTTTTGTAAGCTAGTAATCTTTCCTCCTGCAGCGTAAAAGTGAGAACGAGATTTTGTCCTTTTGGCAGCCCAATAGGTAATTACAAGAGTTGCGAAGACAAATATAAAGAACATTGTTATGGCTGGATAATTTGTCATTTATTTATTCTTTTTTAGGATTCTTTTCTCTGTTTGGTCAAATTCTCGATTTGCTATAAAGACGTAAATTCCCGTTGATATAAAAGCTAAGAGTATAATCGAAACTCCGACGGGAATTCCAATTGTGATAATCGATTCATTGGATATTCTAAGCCCTAGCACTTCTGGGAAAAAGGCAATCAGGAGGATAAAAAAAAAGTAAGTTAAAAGTGTAACGGATGATAAAAGCCAACTAATAAAAGACTTTCTTTTAATTAAAGATTTAAAGTCTTCGCTTTTAATAATATTTTTTTCTAAACGAGACCTCATTGAAACTAGACCAATTAAATTCTATTTTTCGTTATTGTAATTTTTTTAGAAGTTTTATATTTATTAAGATCTAAATACTTTTTAGACATGTCTTTCATTCCTTTTTTTACGTAATTTCTGATATCATGAGTTATGTGCATTGAGCAAAATTTAGGACCACACATAGAGCAAAATTGAGCAACTTTAGCTCCTTCAGATGGCAATGTTTCATCGTGAAATGACTTTGCTTTTTCTGGGTCTAAAGATAAATTAAACTGATCCTGCCATCTAAACTCAAATCTAGCTTGACTTAGTGCATCATCTCTAATTTTTGCGCCAGGATGACCTTTAGCTAAATCAGCAGCATGAGCTGCTATTTTATATGAAACGACTCCTTCTTTTACATCTACTTTATCAGGAAGACCAAGGTGTTCTTTTGGTGTAACATAGCACAGCATTGCAGTCCCATACCATCCAATCATTGCTGCACCGATCGCACTTGTTATATGATCATAAGCAGGAGCTATATCAGTAGTTAAAGGTCCTAAGGTGTAAAAAGGAGCTTCATTACATATTTTTAATTGTTTTGTAACATTTTCTTTGATTAGATTTATCGGCACATGGCCAGGCCCTTCAATCATGACTTGACAATCCATTTTATATGCAATTTTATTTAACTCACCTAAAGTTTCAAGCTCAGCAAATTGAGCCTTATCATTTGCATCTGCTATTGAACCAGGTCTTAATCCATCACCTAGTGAAAAAGAAACATCATAACTTCTCATAATTTCACATATTTCTTTAAATTTAGTATATAAAAAATTTTCCTTATGATGAGCTAAACACCATTTAGCCATAATAGAACCACCACGAGAAACAATACCTGTTGTTCTTTTTGAGGTTAATGGTATATGTGATAATTTGACTCCAGCATGAATTGTAAAATAATCTACACCTTGTTCTGCCTGTTCAATTAAAGTATCTCTATAAACTTCCCATGTTAAATCTTCGGGACTTTCCACTTTTTCTAAAGCTTGATAAATTGGCACTGTTCCAAGGGGTACAGGACAATTTCTTATAATATATTCACGAATATTATGAATATTTTTTCCTGTAGATAAATCCATAATTGTATCAGCGCCCCATCTAATCGCCCATACCATTTTTTCTACTTCGTTAATAGCATCAGAAGTTATAGCTGAATTTCCAATATTTGCATTAATTTTTACGTAAAAATTTCTACCAATTATCATTGGCTCTAACTCTGTATGATTAATATTAGATGGAATAATTGCCCTACCTCTTGATATTTCATCCATAACATATTTTGGAGTTATTATTTGAGGAGGACCCTCTTTTTGAATTTTCTTTCTTTTTTCTTTTCTTGATTCATTTTCTCTTATAGCAACATACTCCATTTCAGGAGTTATTATTCCTTTTTTGGCATAATATAATTGAGTAATAGAGCTACTTTTTTTTGCCTTATAAACATTTTTTTCTTTTTTAAAAATATGCAAAATTTTGTCACTTTTTTTTGTAAAACCATTATCTTTATAAGTTATTTTACGACCTCTATACTTGATTATAGATTTATTTTTTTTTATCCATTTACCTCTATTCTTTTTTAAGCCTAAATTTATGTTAAAATCATTATTGCTTTTAAACTCTGAATAAACACCTGAAGTATCATATAGATGAATTACATTTGGCTTAGCTTCTTTAGATAATTTAATTTGCCTAATTGGGACTCTAATATCAGAGAAAATTTCTCCTTTCAAATAAATCTTTTTTGAAGAAGGGAATGGACCAATTGTAATATTTTCTTTTGTTTTATTATTAATTCTTTTATCCATTTCTCTTTCCCTACGCTAATATTATTTAGTTCAGGTCTTAAGGGTTTTTTTTTCTCAGCTATTTTCGCTCCCCTAAGAGACATTAAAAAAGTAGTAATAATTTTTTCTATTATTATAACATATAATGTATGAATCAAAAAAAGAATTTACTTCCCATTGGTTTCAAAGATATTCTTGCAAACGATGCAAATATTCAATTTGAATATGGAAAAAAATTATTAAAAAATTTTGATTTATGGGGATATTCTTTTATAGAACCTCCAATTATTGAATACGAAAAAACTTTGTCTGATACAAAAAATAAATTATTAAATAACAAAACACTCTCTTTTATTGATCCTTTGACAAAGGAAAAAGTATCTTTAAGGCCTGATATTACTACGCAATTAGCTAGAATAGCCGAAGATAGATTATTTGGTTTACCAAAACCTTTAAGGCTATGTTATTTCGGAGATGTTTTTAGAGCAGACAAACCAAAACTATCATCTGATAGACAATTTAAGCAAGCAGGGGTTGAGATCATAGGATCAAAAAATTTACTTGCAGATTTAGAAATAATAAATTTATCTTTAGACTCATTAAAAAAAATTAATTTTAAAAAAATTAGTTTGGATATCAACGCTCCCATTATTTTAGAGAAAATTTTTGATGATTTTAAAATATCTTCAACTAAAAGAATTAGTTTAAGAAAACTTGTTGCAAAAAAAAATATTAAAGAGATTTATAATTTTGATATAAAATTATTTAATACATTAAAGGAAATAATTGACTCCTCAGGTCTTCTAAAAAAGAATATAAAAAAAATTCAAAAAATAAAATTAGGAAGCAATGCTAAAAAAGTTTTAAAAGATTTTATGACGATTTGTTCTTCCTTGTTAAAAAAAAATTATAATAAATATAAAATTTCAATAGATTTATTAGATCACAGAGGATTTGAATATTATACAGGAATAACATTTAGTATTTTTTGTTTAAATTCTAGTAAAGAAGTTTGTAGAGGAGGGCGTTATTTAACATCAAAAAATAAAGATGCAGTTGGCTCGACTTTTCTTTTGAATCAATTTTTATCACTTAAAAATGTTTCAAAAAATAGCAAAAAAAAGATTTTAATCTCTTACAATGATTCCTTTAATAAAAAATTACCAGATTTGAGAAAAAAAGGCTGGATTTGTATTCAAAATATTGAAAGTGATAATGATAAAAAAATTGCTAAATTGCATAACTGTAAATTTATTTTTAAAAATAATAAACTATACCCAGTAAAATGAAGAATCTTACAATAGTTGGTGCTCAATGGGGTGATGAAGGTAAGGGTAAAATTGTAGACCATTTATGTAACAAATTTGATGTAGTTTTAAGATTTCAGGGAGGACATAATGCTGGCCATACTATTATTATAGGTAAAGAAAAGTTTATATTAAGCATTCTTCCATCAGGTTTAATTAGAAATAAATTATCCATAATAGGAAGTAGTGTAGTTATTGACCCAGTACATTTCTTGAAAGAAATAGATTTATTAAGAAAAAAGAAAATTAAAATATCAAAAAAAAATTTAAAAATAGCAAATAATGCATCAATTTTATTACCTTTTCATTCTATAATTGACCAAATAAGAGAACAAAAATTATCAAAAAAAAAAATTGGAACAACAGGAAGAGGAATAGGCCCTTGTTATGAAGATAAAGTTGCTAGAAGAGGATTAAAAATTTATGACTTAGAGGATATAGACTCTCTTAGAGTTAGACTTAAAAATTTAGTAAATTTTCATAATATTTTTTTAAAAAGTTTATCAAAAAAAAGGATTTCATTTAATGAAACTTTTAAATTATTAAAATCAATAAGAAAAAAAATTTTACCTTTTTCTATAGACGTAAGTGAATTTATAAACAGTAAATATTTTTTCAAAAAAAAATTTCTTTTTGAAGGTGCTCAAGGTCTAATGTTAGATATAGATCATGGTACTTTTCCATTTGTAACATCAAGCAACACAATTCCTGCCATTGCAGCAGCGAGCATTGGTATCAAACCATCTAAAATCGGTCATATATTAGGTGTTGTAAAAGCTTATACAACTAGGGTTGGAGAAGGGCCATTTCCAACTGAAATTAAGTCTAATTTAGGATTAGAACTTGCAAAAAAAGGACGTGAATTTGGGAGTGTAACCGGTCGCCCAAGAAGGTGTGGATGGTTCGACGCAGTACAATGCAAGAAAGCTATTAATATTGCTGGTATTAACTCAATTGCGTTAACAAAAATCGATGTACTGGATAAATTTAAAAAAATAAAGATTTGTTATGAATATAAAATTGGCAAGAAAATAATTAAGTTTATGCCTAATTCAAATAAAATGCTGAATAATATAAAACCTAGATATTTAATTTTGGATGGTTGGTGTGCTAACACAACCGGCATAAAAAATAAAAAAATGCTACCTCAAAAAGCACAAAAATTTATCAAAGTTATTGAAAATATTCTTAATATTCCAATAAATTTCCTTTCTAATGGCCCTGATAGAAATGATATTATTAATTTAAAAAAAATAACTTAATTTAAAAAGCAGAGATTTCTTCTCTTTCTAAATTTTTTTTTATTAATAAATTTTTCACAGACTTTTTTAGTTTCTCCATTGCTCTAACCTCGATTTGTCTTACTCTTTCTCTTGAGATTTTGTAGTGATTACTTAGATCTTCGAGAGTTTTTGGCTTATCTTTTAGTCTTCTTTCAATCATTATATATTTTTCTCTAGGGCTTAAAACATTTATAGCCTTTGAAAGCAAGTCCTTTCTTTGATCTAGTTCCTGTGAATTTGATATTATATATTCCTGTGTTGGGGAACTATCAACCAACCAATCTTGCCATTCTCCCTCACCATCTTCTTTAAGGGGCGCATTTAATGAATGATCTGGCCCTGCTAATCTTCTATTCATTTCCGTTACTTCTTTTTTTGAGACATTTAAATTTTTTGCTATTTTATTAACATTTTCTGGATACATATCTCCTTCTTCATAAGCTCTTAGGCTTGATTTAATTTTTCTTAAATTAAAAAATAATTTTTTTTGTGCAGCAGTTGTGCCCATTTTAACTAAAGACCAACTATGTAATATATATTCTTGGATAGACGCTCTTATCCACCACATTGCATAAGTAGCCAATCTAAAACCTCTTTTATAATCAAATCTTTTTATTGATTCAAGCATTCCTATATTTCCTTCGGATATTAGCTCATTTATAGGCAACCCATATCCTTTATAGCCCATTGCAATTTTTGCTACTAGCCTTAAGTGGCTTGTAACCATAATATGAGCAGATTCAATATCTTTTTTTTTTGTCCATTTCATTGCCAATTCTCTTTCATATTGAGGTTCTAAAAGCGGATATTTCCTTATTTCTTGTAAATATCTATTTAAACCGTTTTCTGAAGTGATTTTTGGCAAGTGTTTAAAAATAGCTGTCATAATTATTACATTTAAAAAAATTAATAGAATCTGATAGTTATTGAACGATTCTATTAAATAATATTTACTTTAACACTTATCCACAGTTTCTCATAATTATATGACTCTTGTCAAGTAATTAAATTAATTTTAATTGTTTTATTAAAGTATTGATATCATTAGGTAATTTAGAATTTAGTTCTATCTTATTTTTTTTTATTGGATGAATGAAGCTTAAAAAATAGGCATGTAATGCTTGTCTTTTAAATGTAATTATTTGATTTATTAAAGATTTATCCACATTTTTTAATAATTTTGATTTATTTTTCCCATATTTTTTATCCCCTATTATTGAATTTCCTGAACTAGATAGATGTACTCTTATTTGATGTGTTCTACCTGTTAATAATTTACATTCAATTAGTGATGCCACATTAGAAAAATTTTTTTTTACTTTATATTTTGTAATTGCACTTTTTCCACCGATTTTAAAAATAGAAAATTTTTTTCTATTTTTTGGATTTCTACCTATATTCATTGTAAAACTTCCGCTATTTTTTTTTAATAATCCCCAGATAACAGCTAAATACAAACGATTTATTTCTCTTTTCTTAAATTTTTCTTGAAGTAATTTATGAATTTTATTATTTTTAGCAATTATTAATAATCCGCTTGTATCTTTATCCAATCTATGAACTATACCTGGCCTATCTATGCCAGATAGATTTGATAAATTTTTCCCATATTTTTTTATTAAAAAATCAACTAAAGTTCTATTTTTTTCCCCAGCTCCTGGGTGAACAGTTAAACCGCTAGGTTTATCTACTACAATTAACTCTTTATCTTCGTACAAAATTTTTATATTTTTAAAGCACATTTAAAAAAAATTATATGAAACATTTAAAATTTATAGTAATTCTTATGGGATTGTTAATTTTTTTTGGCACATCAGCTATTCTTTATATTGTTTTTGATAGATTATTTTCAAAAGAAAAGTTGATTTTTCCTCAAAAAGATGAGCTAAAACAATTACAAATTAGTGAAAATAGCGAAATAATAAATACTAATATTTCAGATGACAAATTAATATTAACTATTAAATTAAACAAAAATTACCAAATAATTATTTATGATTTAAAAAGTGGCAAACAACTATACTTTTTTGAGATAAATTAATAATGAAATCAATTTTTAAAATATATTTTATATTTATTTTTTTTACACTTAACAGTTGTTCAACATCTTTACAAAGTATTTTTGATGCTTTAAATTATTCAAAAAATAGCGTAGATGTGCTCTCATATGTAACTACAGACAAAACAACAACTGATCACGCTTTATCATATATATTTAACAAAGATTGTTCTTTAGCAAGAACATTTAAATTAAAGCAAATTTGCGAAGAAATAAATAAAGAAAATTTAGTTTTGGACAATAAGCATTTAAATTTAAAGAAAACAAAAAAAGTTTATAAAAAAAGAGTTGTAAAAATAAAAAAAATAAAGGTTCCATCTATGGCTTACTAAACTAAATGAATATTAAAAAATGATTTCTATTTCAAATATAACAAAAAAATTCGATGATTTTACTGCTGTAGATAATCTAAGTATGGCTGTAAAAAGTGGAGAGGTTCTTGGTTTTTTAGGACCAAATGGTGCTGGAAAATCAACCACAATGAAAATGATTACTGGTTTTATAAAACCAACTGAAGGAACAATAAAAGTTAAAGGTATGAATGTTGAAACAAACCCAATTGAATGTAAAAAATTAATCGGATATCTTCCTGAAGGTGCCCCTTTATATGGAGATATGACGCCGATGAATATGTTAAAATTTGTAGCATATACTCGAGGAATGAACTTACAAGAATTTAAAACAGCTTTAGATATTGTTGTGATAAAAACTGAAATAACTGATGTTATTAACCAACCAATTGACACTTTATCTAAAGGTTATAAAAGAAGAGTTGGGTTAGCCCAAGCATTGATACATGATCCTGAAATTTTAATTTTAGATGAGCCTACAGACGGTTTAGATCCTAACCAAAAACATCATGTCAGAAATTTAATAAATGAAATGGGTAAAGAAAAAGCAATAATAATTTCGACGCATATTTTAGAAGAAGTCGATGCTGTTTGTTCGCGTGCCTGTATTATTGCTAAAGGAAAAAAAATTATTGATAGCAATCCTAAAGAATTAAAAAAATCATTTAAAAACAAAAACTTAGATAGTATTTTTAGAGAAATTACTTTAAATAAATAATTATATTTATGAATGTATTACTAAATATAGTAAAAAGAGAATTAGCAAGTTATTTTTCTACGCCACTAGCTTATGTTTTCATTGTAATTTTTTTAACACTTATTGGGTCTTTTACTTTTTATTTAGGAAATTTTTTTGTAAGAGGACAAGCAGATTTAAACTCATTTTTTGCTTTTCATCCGTGGGTATATATTTTATTGATACCAGCAGTTACGATGCGACTATGGGCAGAAGAAAGAAAATCAGGAACAATAGAATTATTGATGACTCTACCTTTGACAACAACTCAATCAGTTATAGGAAAATTTTTTGCTGCTTGGATTTTTATATTTATTGCATTAATTTTAACATTTCCAATTTGGATTACAGTTAATTATTTAGGACAACCAGATAATGGAGTTATTTTAGCAGGATATGTAGGTAGCTTATTTATGTCAGGAGCTTATTTATCAATAGGATCTTGTATTTCAGCTATTACTAAAAATCAAGTTATAGCTTTTGTTGTAGCTGCAACAGTTTGTTTTATTTTTACTATGACTGGCGTAGATATAGTATTAAATTTTTTTAAAGTTTGGGCTCCTGAATTCTTAGTTAGTACAATTTCTTCTATGAGTTTTCTTACTCATTTTGAATCTATAACAAAAGGAGTAATAGAAATAAGAGACTTCCTTTTTTATTTGAGTGTTATTGTTTTCTGGCTTTTTTTAAATGTTGTAGTAGTTGAGTTTAAAAAATTTAATTAAATTTTATGTTGAAAAAGATATTAAATAATGAAAATAAGCTTCCTTTAATTTTTTTATTGGCAATTATTTCTTTTTTATCATTTAACGTTTTAAATAAAAATTTTTTTAAGAATTTAAGATTCGATCTTACAAGATCTAATGTTTATACATTATCCGAAGGAACAAAATCAATTTTGAAATCTATCAACGAACCTCTTGATTTTAAACTATTTTATACAAAACAAATTGGCGATCTTAATCCGGTTTATCAAAATTATTACGATAGAGTAAAAGAAATACTTGAGCAATATGTATTATTATCTAATAACAAAATTAAATTGAAAATTCTTAATCCAAAACCTTTTTCAGATGAAGAAGATAAGGCAGTGGAGTACGGATTACAAGGTGCTGAAATTATGGCTGGTGTTTATGGATATTTTGGTTTAATTGCAACAAATAGCACTGATGATGAAGAAAAGATAATTTTTTTTCAACCAGATCGTAGTCCATTCTTAGAATACGATTTAAGTAAGATTGTTACAAATTTAGCAAACCCGAATAGAAGAATAGTTGGTTTATATACTGATTTACCTATGCTAGGTACTTTTAACCCTTTAGCAAAGTCAGAAGAAGCAGCAGCAGCGCCGCCATGGGCTGTATATAACCAAATGAAAGAATTCTTTGAAATTAAAAGAATTCATGAAAAAACAAGATCTATACCTGATGGGCTAGAGCTATTAATGCTTGTTCATCCAAAAAAAATTCCAGATAGATTAATATATATGATAGATCAATTTGTATTGAGAGGAGGAAAACTTCTTGTTTTTATTGATCCTAATTCAGAAACGGAGGGTTTTTCCCCTAATGCAGAGCAAATAAATGGAAGTAACAGTTCTAATTTAAGTGAACTATTAGAAAAATGGGGAGTGGAGTTGGCTGAAAATAAAGTAGTCGGAGACTTACTTTCTGCTAGAAGGGTTGAGATAGGTGCGTCAGACCAACCATCTGTTACAGATTATCTCGCTTGGCTTGATATAAAAAAAGATCATATGGATGATACACATCAAGTTACTTCTAAAGTTCAAAGACTAACATTCGCAACATCTGGATTTCTTAAAAATAACAAAAAAAATAATAAAATTAATTTTAAAAGATTAGTATGGAGTACAACGCAATCAATGCAAATTGATGTATCAGATGTTATTTCACCAGATCCAACTACTTTATTAAGAAATTTTGTTCCATCAAATGAAGAACTTACTTTAGCTGCTGAAATAAAAGGGAGTTTTTTATCTAACTTTCCTGATGGTCCACCTGTTACAAATAGAAAAGATGATTTTGATAAAAATAAACATATCAATGAGTCAATTAAACCAACCACATTAGTTATTCTTGCTGATGCTGACATGTTATACGATGAATACTGGCTTAAATATGAACAATCCGGAGAAGTTCTTCCTATAGCAAATAATGCTGATTTTACAGTGAATTTACTTGAATATTTAAATGGTACTGAAGATTTAATAGGTTTGAGAGGAAAAGGCGTTTCTTCAGTGCCATTCATTAAAGTTGAGAAAATTCAAAAAGAAGCTGAACAAAAATTTAGGTCAAAAGAACAAGAACTTCTTGAAAAATTAAATAACTATCAAAGTAAATTGGAAAATATACAAAAAGGTTCAGGAGAAGATGAAAAAAACACTCTTTTAACTAAAGAAGAAAACTTAGAAATTGATAAATTTAAAGAAGAAATGATTTTTGTTAGATCTGAACTTAGAAAAGTACAAAATGCGTTGAGAAAAGATATAGAAAAATTAGATAGCACTTTAAAATTTTTTAATATTTTTCTTGTACCAATTTTATTAGTTATTATTTCGGTTGTTCTTAGCTTTATAGAGAGAAGAAAAAGACATCAAAAACATATTGTAAGAGAAACAAATTAAAAAGAATGTCAAATAAATATTTTATATATTTAATTTTAATAACAATTTCATTATTTGTTTTAGCATTAATATCTTTTTTAATTCAACCAAGATACGAAACATCTTTGAAAAGAGGAGGGATAATTTTTGAAAATATTGAAAATCAATTAAATGATATTAAAGAAATAAATATTGATAATAATAAAAAAAAAATCTCAATAATAAAAGACCAAGATAATTGGTATATGGCATCAAAGTCAAATTATAAAGTAAAAAATGAAGTAGTAAGAAAAAATTTGATCCAAATCTCAGAGTTAAGATTCTTTGAGAAAAAAACAAAGGAAGAATATTTATATTCCAGATTAAATCTTAATTATCCAAATGATGAAGATGGTAATTCTAAATTTATATCTATAATTAATAGCGATAAAGAAGCTTTAATTGAATTTATTCTTGGAAAGAGAAAAAAAAATGGTGTTTATATAAAAAAATTAAAAGATAAGCAAACTTGGCTAACATCAGGAACATTGGATATGTCATCGGTTGAAAGGGATTGGTTAGAAACAAAAATTTTAAATATAGATTATCAAGATGTAAAAAAAATATTAGTAAGTCATTTAAATAAAAAAGAATCTTTTTCTTTAATTAAAGATGATAAAAATGAAAACTTTTTAATTGACAACTTAACTAAAGAACAAATTCCAAAAAGTGATTTAATTGCAAATCATATAGGTTATTTTTTTACTAATTTAATTTTTGAAGATGTTGTTAAAAGGAAGAATGTAATAGATACCGAACTTCGTACAAAAATAAATTTTGAATTATTTGATGGAACAAATATTTTTGCAGTTATTTTTAATGAAGATAAAGATATATGGATTAGCTTTAATATAGATGATCAATCAACATTTAAACTTAATGACGATGATAAAATTTTTGTTAATGATATTCAGAACTGGTCTTATAAATTGTCTTCTAAAAAATTCAATGTTATTAATTCTAAATTAGATGATCTGCTCGTTGAAGACTGATATGATTCGCTATATTTATCAAAGCTTGAGAATAATCAAATCCTAATTTCATAATTTTTAAGTTTTTTAATGAATTTTTAATATCACCACTAATTGCTTGCGCATATACTATTTGACCAATAAATTTATTATCTATAATTTTACCTCCTTGCTCGAGCATATCTAAAGCAAGTTTTTTTGCCCCATCTTTATCTTTATGTGATTGAATTATAATAACAGCAGAAATACCTTCTTTATAAAATCTATCACTTTCAATTAAACCTAGGAGTTTATGTGATTTTTTAAAATTTCCAACTAAAGCATATGTTTTAGCAACTTCCATAAAAACTCTTCCTTTTGTAGAGAATCCTGGCAATCCAAGCGCATATTTTCCTCCGATTAAATTAGGCGCCATATTTAATGCTTCATTAAGAAAATATTCCATTACCGATGAATCTTTTTTATTTGCAAAAGCTTTTCCAATTAATGACATCGCCATTGCTTTTTCATAACCAGGATTCATTAAATTTAACAATTCCTTTGCTTGGTCTAAATTGTTTATTTTTGCAAATGCACTAATTAATTCAATAAAAATTCTTCCATCTAAGTTTTTAAGAATATATTTCTTAGCGTCCATCAAAGTTTTATTACTTTTTTTATTAAGATGAATTGAGTTTTCGAAAATAGCTATATTAATTAATTCTCTTACAATCCAAAACTCCTGATCTCTTAACTTTGCAGTATCTTTTGCTTTATTTAAAAATAATTTACATTGTTCAATATCATTAATTTTATATAGAATTTTTGCTATATCTAAATAAGTGGTTGATTTTTCTGCAAGTTTTGAAGATTTTTTTAAATCTACTTTTACTTTATCAATATTTTTAATTAATAAATTAGTTTTTGCAATTTCTAAAAAAGCCACTGCCTTATTATCATTATTTGTGATTTCATTATTTATTATTAGATATATTTTTTCTTCTACTTTTTTTTGTTTATCTTTTTTATTTAAAAAATGAAGAAGTTCGTAAACTTTTGATAAATTTTTAATTTTTTTTGGTATGTCTGTATATATTTCATTAATATATTTTTCAGAATTAATTAAGTTTTCATATGATTTTTCTTTGTCGTTTAGAAGAAATCTCAACTCACTAATTTCATTTGATAATCTGGATTTTGTTCTTGTATCACCTATTTGTTCAATTGAATACTCTGCTGCATTTAATAAATTTAAAGAACTTTTATATTTATTACCGTTTCTAAACTCCATTTTGGCTAAATCAATATTTTTTTTAATTTTATTAACATTTTCATTTTTTTTTTCTTCAAGCTTTTGTTTACTTGATAATATTTTTAGATTATCTATTTCCGAATTTAGATTACTAATTTTACTTATTTTTCTATGTAATCTTGCAATCTTAGTTTTTGGATATTTATTTTGAATTTTTTCAACATTTTTTAGTGCATTGGATAAAATATTGATTTTTTCATCGGTATTTTTGGCTAATTCTGAGCTTTCGATAAGTTCTTTAGCTTTTTTATCTAATTTATTTGCTTCAAAATTATAAAAATCATCACATCCATTTAATGAAAATAGTAAAATTATTAAATAATTTAATAGAGATTTTTTCAACATTTAATTATAATATGGTAGTTAAATATTATGAAAAAAAAAATTTATTTGAATATTTTTTTGCTTTTTTTTCTCACGATTTCCATTCAACTTAATGCAAAAAATATCCCAAACTTGGTTGGTAAATGGCAAGGTGAAAATATTAAATCGACATTAAAAAAAGGTTTTGTAAAAAGTAATAATGTTGTAGAAATAACTGAACAAAGAAATAGGCTTTTTAAGGGTTATGTTATCCATAAAGGTGGAAAAGAAGCATTTGTTGGTGTTATTAAATCAGATCATAAAAAATTTTTTTTGGGCAGATAGCAGTAATGATGATGGCAAAGTTATAGGAACAATTTTAAAAAAAAATAAAATTGAAACTTGTTATTTAGATAGTGGAAGAGATGCTGTTGCAGGGTGTTCGATTTTATTAAGAGTCAATTAATTACTTTTTTTTTTAATTTTGTAAGAAATTTTGTCGATAGCTTTTAGAATATTGATCTTAATATTAGTTTCAGATGCAGAATGACCACTATTTTCAATTATTTTAAGCTCACAATTAGACATATTTTTTTTTAATAAAAAAGCAGACTTTGGTGGGCATATCAAATCATATCTTCCTTGAATGATAATTGTCGGTATATTTTTTATTATTTTAATATTTGATATAATTTCATTCTTTTTTAAAAAAAAATTATTTTTTGTGTAATGCCATTCTAAAAAAGGACTGTTTGGTAACTTTTTTTTTTTAATTTTCTTTATTTTATTTAAATTAATTTTTCCAGGATTTAAAACCGACAATGTTCTTTCATAATTTTCCCATATTATAGAAGAAATAGTTTTAATATTTTTTTTTTTACTCTCTAACATTTTTCCTAACTTTAAGAATATTTTTTTATTTTTTTCTTTTAATTTATTTTCAATTGCATCTATTATTTCAGGGTAAAAATATTTTGAAGAATAATGAAAAGCCCAGTATGCTTCTTCTTTATTTCCAAGAAAAACACCTCTAAGAATCATAGCTAAAACTTTACTATTATTTCTTATTGCATATATAAGGGCTAAAGTAGAACCCCAAGATCCTCCAAAAATTATCCATTTTTTTATTTGTAAAATATTTCTAATTTTCTCCATATCATCAATTAAGTCATTTGTTGTATTTTTTTTTAAAGAACCTTTAGGTTTACTTTTACCTGAGCCTCTTTGATCAAATAAGATAATTCTATATTTTTTAGGATTAAAATATCTTCTATTTTTTGAATCTATAGATCCACCTGGACCACCATGAAGGTATATTATAGGTATCCCATTTTTATTACCACATTCTTCAACATATATTGAATGTAATTTATCATCAGTTTTTAAAAAGAAGGAATTAAAAGGTTTAATAGGCGGATACATCTATGGATTAAAAATAATTTTTTTTTTAGATTAAATTCCTTTTAAAATCTCATTTCTTTTTCTTTTATATTCTTCTTCAGATAAGATTCCTTTTTTGTATAAATTATCAATTGTTTTTAAACGTTGTTCTGTAACAAGGGGGTCATTATTATTTTTTGGTTTCTTTGATATAACTGGTCGTGGCAGTTTTTTTTGTATTTGTTGAGGAGGAGGCGCTGTTCTTCTTGGCTCTTGCCTAGATGGTTTATTTAATTGTTTTTGCAAACTATCTATTTGTTGTTGTAATGTTTGGTATTGTTTTCGTTGTTGTTCTTTACTTGTTTTATCATAATCTATAATTTCCTTTGCTTGTTTATATGCAGTATTTGTAAAAACAAACCAATCTTTTCTTTCATTAGATTTTCTGTGGATACCCTTGTTTTGTTTATACACAATAATCAATCCTTCATATTCAGCCATTTTTCTTCTATGTCCAATATCATAAGATAGTTTTGTTGTCTCCCAAACATTACCCATATATTGTTCATCTAAAGTTGGTTGAAGATTAACCTGAATAGAGCCCATGATTAAGTTTAATTGATTATTAGCTACAAATAATCTTCCAGATGATAATCTTTCTTCTTTAAATGACCATCTTGCACTAGTATGATTACCTTTTATAACAAAAGTAATGTCTTCATTTGGTTTGGCAGTCATTAAAGCTTTAGGCACATATTCTGTTAATAACATTAGTTCTTTTTGTGAAAATAAAGGAATTTCTGGTTCATCACGATCATATTTATAGGAAAGTTGTTTAAGCATTTTTCTTAAAACATCTTCAGATATTTTTATTGGGTGGTTATTTAAAGATTTGGTTTTTTTTTCTATTTTTTCTGTTCTTATAAAATACTTTGCAGCACCAGGCATTATAGGAGCTTCCTGCCAAAAAGTTTTTATTGCATTTCTGTCAGATATTTTTGCAAAATTTATTTGTGGAAAAAGGAATAATAAAAGAATTATAAATAATATAAAACTTGAGTAATTTTTATTAAATTGTTTAAGCATCATTTTTTTTATATTTAAAAAATACCAAATACGAAGGAAACAATTTTAATTATATTATCTAGGAGTCAATTGTACATAAAAAAAGGCGGGCCATTAATTTGACCCACCTTTTCAAATTTTTTCCTTTGGAGGCTTTAAAGTAATATTTCTTTTACCAGAGGTAAAACATACCTACTGCAAAGATATCACTTTCACCATCTTCGTCGCCAGTATCCATATTATACCATGATTCTTCGGCATGAGAATACTCAGCAACTGCAAGCCATTCAGGAGCTAGGTTATGATATATTCCGAGAGTGTACATTTCTTGTGACTCTTTCGGATCGTAAGTTGCACCATCATTACCTGCTTTGTCTTGGTAAGAACCACCCCATGATACTCCAACTTTACCAGCACCATAGTTATAAGTTCCTTGTACGTAGTAACCATCATGGTCTCTACATTTACCATCACCTGACATAGCACCAACGTCCATTTGAAGAGTAATACCTAAACATTCACCATTGTAATAGTGAGCTGTTAAGGCCATTGGACCGCCGGCTAGTGTTCCACCAACGTGGATACCTTTTGCCTCTACTTCACTGGCTGTTTCTGCTTCTTGATACATACCAGAAATCGCAAGATTAGAACCTTCACTTATTTGAGCTAAACTAATATTAAGTTCACCTTCAAATCTTGGCGCATCTGCTTCATTAGCTGTTAATTCAGATTCTGCACCGTTACCAGTACCTGCTTTAATTTGTGAAGGATCATATAATCCAACAGATAAAGTAGTACCGTTCATACTTGGTGTAGTATATCTAAAAGAAGCATTAAAGTCCGGATATACATATCCAAAACCAATACGTCCTAAAGTTGTACCACCGTTAGATGTATTATCTAGAGTAGCACCGACACCAAACAATGTCATATCTTGCACAATTGCGTTTCTTTGAAACAAACTAAGAGTTCTTCCAAAAAGAAGTTCACCAAAGTCACCTGATGCTGCAGCATAGATTTCTCTCATATCAAGCTGTGCACCACGAGCTGTTTTGGTATTTGCATTTTGGATTTGTGGATACAAACCAAAGTATCCTCTTAATTGAACTCCATTTGAAGCCGGACCTTGCACACCAAAACCAAATTTTGCTGGTAAAAGTCCAGTTTGTATACGTGAGTTTTCACCAGTAGAAGTTCTTGCTGTCTGACCACTAGCCAGATTAGCAGCTTTACCAGTTGAATAAACATAAAATGCATTAACGTTACC
>CACLKH010000006.1 GCA_902607475.1 uncultured Alphaproteobacteria bacterium
AACTTTATATTCTCTAATAAATGAATTTTTAGGTAGTTCAAGATATCTTGCTAAGCTACCTGAATTAGTTAGTAATAAAAGTCCTTCAGAATTAAAATCTAATCTTCCTACAGTCACTACTCTTGGTAAATTCTTTGGTAAATCTTCGAAAATAGTTTTTCTACCTAACGGGTCATAATTTGTCGTCAATTTTCCAGTTGGTTTATAATATTTCCATAATCTCGTTTCTTTTTTTGAATTTATTTTTTTATTATCAACTTTAATTAAATCTTTAACAGTTGCTCGTTCAGGAATAGAAGTAAGAATTTTGTTATTCAATTTAACCCGACCTTCTTTGATTAATAATTCGGCTTTTCTTCTCGAACAAACACCAGCGTCTGCTATTAATTTTGATACTTTAAAAGTTTTTATCACTTTACATTATTATTTTTGGCAAGCTTTAATAAATGCTTTGAAAATTTTTTTATCGTAATTGCTAATAAAAAACTCAGGATGCCATTGAATTCCTAAAAAAAATTTGTGATTATCTAATTCTATTCCCTCTATTATTCCATCTTCTGCAATAGCATTTATATTAAGGTTTTTTCCTACTTTTTTAATTGCCTGATGATGTGCACTATTAACTCTAAACTCTTTTTTTTTGACAATTTTATATAACTTACTTTTAAGACTTATTTGAACTTTGTGACTAAATTTATTTCTTGGCTGAGATTGCTCATGTTTTATATTTGTTTTGTCAATATGTTGAATTAAAGAACCATTTAAAGCAACATTTAATAATTGTTGGCCTCCACAAATTCCTAAAATTGGTTTATTTTTTTTTAAAGCCAGTCTAGCCATTTTAATTTCAAAATTAGTTCTTGGTTTGTCTATACGAACAATAGATTTGTCCTTTTTTTCACCATATATTTTTGGATCAATATCAAAGTCACCACCAGTAATTAAAATACCGTCAATTAAATCAAAGTAATAATCTGCTAGTTCTGGTTTAGATGGCAACATTAGAGGAAGACCATAGGAATTTATAACGCTATTAATGTAGTTAATTCTTATAGCGTACCAAGGAAATTTTGAATAAGTTTTTTTTGTCCCTGTATCAATTGAAATTCCAATTATAGGTTTTTTATATTTTTTTATTTTTTTCACTTTATGTATTTATAATAGTTTGTTTAATAATTTTTTTTATAAAATTTTGTTAGTAAATAAAAAAATAATTGAAGAATTAAAAAAATTAGCTTTAAATGCAAAAAAAAATGATGAAGTTCCAATTTCAGCAATTATTGCTAAAAAAAATAAAATCATTTTCTCAGCTTATAATACATGTCATAAATCTAATAATCCACTAAACCATGCAGAAATGATTGTTATTAATCATGCACTGAAAAAAACAAAAAAAAGATTTTTAGATGAATTTGATATTTATTCTTCTCTTGAACCATGCGCATTATGTGCTAGCGCTATATCTTTTTGTAGAATTAAAAGGGTTTTCTTTTGTGCTTATGATACTAAATTTGGAGCTATTGCTAATGGAGTTAAAATATTTGATAAAAAAAATTCAATGTTTAGACCTAAAATAATTGGCGGTATAGAAGAAAAGTTTTTTTCTCAATTATTAAAAGATTTTTTTAAATTAAAAAGATAGCTATTTTAATTTTTTTGCTCTAAAACCAATATCTTTTCTAAAAAAACTATTTTTCCATTTTATTTTTTTTACTACTTCATAAGCTTTTTTTTTTGCATTACTAAAATTTTTATCTCTTGAAGTAACAGCCAATACTCTTCCTCCTGTTGCAATTATATTATTTTGATTATCTAAATCTGTTCCTGAGTGAAAAATTTTTGTAGTTTCATAGTCATTTATTAGGTTTAGGTTTTTTATAATACTATTTTTTTTAAATTTTCCCGGATATCCTTTATTAACCATAACTATACTTATTGCGTATTCTTTTTTCCATTTAATTTTTGTTTTATTTAATTTTTTATTAACACAATTATTTAAAATTTTTAATAAATCTGATTTTAATAAAAATATTAAAGGCTGACATTCTGGATCACCGAAACGAACGTTATACTCTATTAAATAAATTTTTCCTTTTACTAACATTAGCCCTGCATATAAGACACCACTAAACGGTCTTTTTTCTTTATTCATTGCTTTAATTGTTGGTTCAATTATTTCTTTATTAATTTTATTTTGAATATTTCTTTTTAAGTATGGAAGAGGACAATATGCTCCCATACCTCCTGTATTTGGTCCTTTATCGTTCTCATAAATTCTTTTGTGGTCTTGTGATAACAAAAGAGGATTATAATTTTTTCCATCTACCAATGCTAAACAACTTATTTCTTCTCCAACAAGATAATCTTCTATAACTACTTCTTTACCAGACATACCTAATTTTTTTTTTATCATGAGATCTCCTAGGGTTTTTTTTGCTTCAAATTTACTTTTTATTATAAATACGCCTTTTCCACCTGCTAAACCACTTGCTTTAATTACTATCGGATAATTAATGTTTTGAGTATAATTAACAGCATCTTTATAATTTTTAAATTTTTTATAATCTGCCGTTGGTATATTATTTCTTTTACAAAAATCCTTAGCAAAACTTTTTGAAGATTCGAGTATTGAAGCTTTTTTATTTGGTCCAAAAACTTTTATTTTTAGTTTATTAAGTTTATCTACAATTCCATTTACAATGGGTTCTTCAGGACCAACAATTACAAAATTAATTTTTTTTTTTTTTATAAATTTTTTTATGGAATTAAAGTTATTAATTTTAATATTTACACATTCTGCTACGGATTTAATCCCTGCATTTCCAGGAATACAAAATAATTTTTTGCATAAAGGTGATTTAGATATTGCCCAACACAATGCATGTTCTCTTCCACCAGATCCTAAAACTAAAACTTTCAATTAAATTTTTTTATATTAATTTTTTTTAATAAATTTATCATAATTATAAATAAAATGGCTGACAATAAATTAATAGATAAATTAGATAATGATAACATTCCAGTATTTAGTGTATCAGAAATAACCAGTGAAATTACAGGTCTACTTGAAGCTAAATACAGCTATGTAAAAATAAAAGGAGAAATTTCTGGAGAAACTGGGAATAAATATCCTGAGATTTATTTTACTCTTAAAGACGAAGAAAATGTGATTAGTGCAATTATTAAAAGAAATAAAATTTCACATTTAAAATTTTTGCCTGAAGATGGTTTAGAAGTTATTTGCAGTGGAAAAATAACTGCGTATACAAAAAGAGATTCTAAATTTCAAATTGATGTTGACTCTATATCTGTGCAGGGAGAAGGACAACTTCTTAAAATTAAAGAAGAACTTCGTAAAAAATTAGAAATTGAGGGTTTGTTTGATACTAAATACAAAAAAGACATTCCATTTATTCCAAATAAAATAGGTATAATAACTTCTCCATCTGGATCTGTAATCAAAGACATGCAAAGAATTATTTTTGAAAGATTTTCAGTCCCAATTGAATTATATAAAGCAACAGTTCAAGGTAAGAAAGCTGTTAAAGATATAATAGAAGGAATTAAATATTTTAATAACCAACCAACTAATTTAAAAGCTGATGTCTTAATAATTGCTAGGGGCGGTGGAAGTATTGAAGATCTATGGTGTTTTAATAATGAAGGTTTAGTAAGATCAGTTTTTAATTCAAAAATTCCTATTATTTCTGCTATAGGCCACGAACCTGATATAAATATAATAGATTATGTTGCAGATATAAGTTTAGCTACTCCGTCACATGCTGCAAAAATAGTCGTTCCTGAAAGAAAAGAATTATTATTGAGGGTAAAAAATATTTTTAAGAGTTTTGAAAATAATTATTCTAATTTTTTTTTAAGTAAAATTAAAAATTTAGATTATTGTTTTAGTAAATTGCAGAAACCAGATGCTTTATATAATTTTAAAACAGATTCTTTTTTTAAACTTAAAGTAAGATTTGTTAATTCAGAAAAAAATTTTTTTAGTTTATTAAATGATAAATTAAAAAATATAGTAGGAAAATTAGATATTGGTTCCCATCAAAATACATTAAAAAGAGGATATGCTTATATAAAAAATTTAAAAAATAATTTATTTATAAAAAGCGTTAAAGATGTTAAAGATAAAACTAATCTTAAAATTACATTTCATGATGGAAGTATTGAAGCAATTTCAAAAAAAAAATAATAATTTTCTAAAAGTTTTTTTTTTATTTTTACTTATTTTTTTTTGTACTTTACAAATTTCTTTAGCTAAAATCTTTTCAGATTTTTTGGAAATTAATGGAAGTTTTGCTCAAGGCGGTCTTTTATTTGGAAAAACTAATTCTAAAAATAAAGTTTTTTTTAATAATAAAAAAATTTTTGTTAATGACAGTGGAGATTTTGTTTTAGCTATAGGAAGAGATGAAAAATTAGAAAATTTAATTTTAATTGAAGGGCCAAAAAAAAAAGAAACTCATAAAATTAAAATCTCTAAAAGAAAATATAAAATACAAAGAATTGATGGGCTTCCGAAAAATAAAGTAACACCTAGTAAGGAAGAACTTAAAAGAATTAAAAAAGAATCAAAAAAAATCTCTATTTCAAAAAATATATTTCTTAACGAAACTTTTTATAAAAGCGGATTTATTTGGCCAGTAAAGGGTATTATTACTGGCAAATATGGAAATCAAAGAATTTTAAATGGACAACCTAGAAGACCTCACTATGGATTAGATATAGCAGCTTCTTTAGGCACAAAAGTATTTTCCCCATCTGATGCTGAAGTTAGTTTAACTATGGAAGATACATTTTTTAATGGAAAAATGATAATTTTAAATCATGGTTTAGGTTTGAATTCAATATATTCGCATTTAAAAACAATTCATGTAAATGAGGGAGAAAAAATTAAAAAAGGAGACTTGATAGCAGAAGTTGGAAGTACCGGAAGATCTACAGGACCACACCTGGATTGGAGAATAAATGTTTTTAACGTTGCAATTGATCCTGAATTGTTATTATTAGATCAACCAGAATTTTAATTTACCACCTTCTGTGTAACCATAGCCACTGTCCTGGATTTTTTCTAATCCATTTTTCCATTATCAAATTAACTTCAGTCATTATTTGTACAGGTGTTTTACTCTTACCATTTTTTGTGATTTTTAATGGATCATGAAAGGTGATTTTAAAGTTTGTATTCTTTATTCTTTCTACTTCAACAGGCACAACCAATGATTTTATTCTAAGACATAATTGAGCTAAAGCATCAGATGTCATTGCAGGTTTATTAAAAAATGGTACTTTAATTCCATCGTTCATTTTTTGGTCAATAACTAATCCAATACTTGTACCTTTTTTTAAAGAATAAATTAGTTGTTTTGCTCCTTCTTTACCCTTTGGTGCCATAGGTAAATTTGATCTTAAATATTTTATAAGGAAATTTACAATAGGATTATTTGGTCTCCTAAAAATTGATAAAACCGGAACACCATTTTTAATTGATGCAATAGGAGAAATTTCCCAATTTGCTAAGTGTCCTGAAAAAAATATTGCTGGCGTTTTAGTTTTTTTTATAAGTAGAAGATTTTTTTTTCCGTAAACTTGAATTTTATTATTTTTTTCTGGATCTAATTTTGATAAATGTGGGTATTCACCAACAACTTTTCCTAAATTTTTCCACATATCTTTTATAATTTTTTTTATTTCGTTTTCACTTTTTTCTGGCATTACATTTTTTATATTATTATATGCTTTTTTTGTAACCCCAAGCTTAGGACCAATGAGCGATGCTAACTTTCCCATTAAAAAAGAAGAAATATTTAATGGTAAAATCCTTAAAAAAATAAAAATTAATAACAGTCCAACGCCTTCTATAAAATAAATAATTTTTTTTTTTAATTTATACAATTTTACTTTTTTTCAAAAAATTAATTAAATTCTTTTCTTCTTTTATTTCAATTTTTAAATCTAAAAAAAAAATTTGCTTTCTTTGCTCAACATTTATTCTTTGTTTATCTTTTAAAGTTGAAACAAGTACAGCGTTATTTTTTTTTGCATAATTAATAATGTTATTCATTTCTTTTTTATTGTAAGAATAATGATCGGGATAAGGAAAAAATTTTATAATATTCAATTTTTGGTTTTTTAATGAAGAATGAAATCTTTCTGATCTACCTATACCTGAGAAACCAGCTATTTTTTTATTTTTTAATTGTGAAAAATTTTTTATTTTCGAATTAGCATGAATAATAGTAATTTTATTTTTTATTTTCTTTTCTATATCATTTTCATCTTTATTAAAAATAATTAACATATCTGATTTTTTTATACCAGAACTTATAGTTTCTCTTAATGGTCCTGATGGCAAAAGAAATTGATTACCAAATCCAAATCCACCATCTACAATCATAATTTTTAAATTTTGATGAATTGAATAATTTTGTAAACCATCATCTAAAATAACTACATCAGCTCCATTAAGAGTAGCCATTAAAGTTCCTTCAAATTTATTTTTTGATACCCAAGTAGTAGTTTCTTTAGCAAGTAGCAAAGCCTCATCTCCTACATCTTTATAAGAATGTTTTTTTAAATCTACTTTGATTGGTCCACGCAAATTGCCAAGATAGCCTCTAGAAACAACATGTGCGTTAATTTTTTCTTTTTTTAAAAGATTTACTAGATATATTACAAAAGGTGTTTTGCCAGATCCCCCTGTATTTATATTTCCTATACTAATAACAGGGACACCTACTTTATTGGTTTTTGTTAATTTTTTGTCAAACTTAGAAACAAGATAATATATAAAAGTAAAAGGTAATAATAAAAGAATAATAATTTTTTCTATTAAATTATTCTTTTTTTGCCAAAAACTTGGGTATCCTAATTTAAATAATTTTAAAAATTTTTGTAACAATTTAATCTAATATTTTAATTACAATAACGATCTGCTTTTTTAGTTAATTTTAAAAGATTATTTTCTAATTTTTTAGATAATTTTAAGTCTTCATTAGTTGAAATATTTTTTTTAATCTTTATTGGTTTTCCCCAAATAAAACATCCTTTTCCAAATGGTAAAGCAACTAAAAACTTGTCCCAACTATTTAAAAAAAATTTTTTTTTCACAGAATATGATAAAGGAACAATTTTGTGTCCTGTTAAACTTGCAATTTTAATAATTGCTGAATTTACCTTCATTCTTGGTCCTCTTGGTCCATCCGGAGTCATTCCAATAGAAATTTCCGATTTAAGTGATTTAATAATATTTCTAATAGCTTCTGAACCACCTTTTGAAGTTGAACCTGTTATTGTTTCTATATTAAAATATTTCACAGTTTTAGAGAGTAACTGACCATCTGAATGAGCACTAATTAAAACATTAATTTTCTTTTCTTTGTTCCAGCTTAATGGCATCATTAATAGTCTTCCATGCCAAAAACAAAGTATAAAAGATTCGTTTTTTTTCCATAAATTTTCAACATATTTTTTATTTATAAAAGTCCAGCTATTAGTAAATGAAACAAATTTTATATACTTCGCTCCTATCCAGCATATAACGCTATATGCTAACTTTGTTCTGAGAATTTTTTTATAGCTTAACACCCGTTTAAACTAATTTTTTTTACCTATGTAATCTTCTAAGTTTACTATTTTATTTGTTGAACTTTTCTGTCCTTCAAATTGAAGTTTATATAATTTAGAATAGACGTTTTTGTTTTTCATCAGAGTTTTATGATTTCCTTTTTCTAGAACTTTTCCATTATGTATAACATATATTAAATCTGCATCAAGAATTGTTGAAAGCCTATGAGCAATTACTAAAGTTGTTTTATTTTTCATTAATTTTTTAAGACTTTTTTGTATATCTTTTTCTGAACGTGAATCTAAAGATGAAGTTGCTTCATCTAATAATAAAATTGGAGCATTTTTTAAAATAGCTCTAGCAATTGCTATCTTTTGTCTTTGCCCGCCTGATAATTGTATACCATGTTCTCCAACTAAAGATTTATAGCCATTCTTAAAAGATGTAATAAATTCATGAGCATCAGCTTTTTTTGCAGCTTCATATAATTGTTTTTCAGTACAATTTGGATTACCGTAAGCAATATTAGATCTAATAGTATCGTCAAATAATGTAACTTCTTGGCTAACTAAAGCCATTTTTTTTCTTAAACTATGAACTTTATAATTTTTTATATTTTTTTTATCAATTATAATTTTACCATCATTTGAATCATAAAATCTTGGGATTAGGTTAAGAATAGTTGATTTTCCCGCACCTGTTTTGCCAACTAACGCAACAGTCTTTCCTCCTGGAATTTTTAAATTAATTTCATTTAATGCATGAGAAGTTTTTGAACCATAGGAGAATTTAACTTTCTTAAATTCTATTTCTCCTTTTTTGTGAACGTACTCTTTTGCATTTGGTAAATCTGTAATTTCTGGTTTTTGGTCAAGTAAATTAAATATTCTATCAGCCGCTGCTAAACCATCTTGTATATTTACATTAAAATTTGCTAATCTTTTTAATGGTTGATAAGCCATTAACAATGCTGTTATAAACGAAAAGAAAGTACCAGGAGTAGTAGCACCACTTATAACTTTAGAACCTCCGTAAAAAATAACAAGGGCAATTGCAATGCCACCAAGAGATTCAAGGATAGGCCTAGTTCTTGATCTAATTCTTACAGATTTATAAATTAAATTAAATAAATCCTCTACAATTTTTTTTGCTCTTCTCTTTTCATATTTTTGCATTGTATATGCTTTAACATATCTTGCGCTTTGGAAAATTTGACTTAGCAAACTTGCAAAAGAACCTATTTCGGTTTGAGTGGACGTCGAAATTTTCCTTATTCTTCTACCAATATAAAGTATTGGGAGAACTGCAGCTGGAAATACGAAAAAAGCAATAATAGCTAGAAACCAATCTTGATAAAACATTAAAGCAACCAAAAAAATTAATGTCATCGAGTCTTTAGCTATTCCTGTAAGTGCTGTAGATACAGATGCTCGGAGCAATCCAACGTCATAAGTAAAACGGGATATTAATTTTCCTGAAGAATTTTTATGAAAAAAATTTAAATCTGCATTCATCAGATGAGAAAACAACCTATATCTTACATCAGAAATAATTCTTTCTCCTGAGTATTCCATATAAATAGACTCACCATAAGACGCTAAACCTTTTACGATTGCTATTGTCATAACTGCAATTGGTACTAAAAGTAATAATTCAGTATTTTTATTTAAAAAAACTTCATCAAGTACTGGTTGCATTAACCAAGCATTTGTAGCAGTTGCAGCAGCTACTATAGCCATACATATTGCTGCAATGAACATTTTTCCAAAATAAGGTCTTACATGTTCCTTAATTAATCTTTTTACAAGTTTGATACTTCTTTCGCTTTTATGTTCCATAAAGATTATCCAGCTACTATCATATCTTCAATCAACATAGTTGGAGAATTTAATCCCTGTTTAAATTCAAGATCATTTGCTAAAATTATTTTTTTAAACATCTCATTTAAATTATCTGCAATTGTAATTCCATTAATAGGGTATGTAATTTCTCCTTTATCTATCCAAAAACCTGAACCTCCTCTACTATAATCACCGTTTGTTAAATTGACACTTGAACCCATTAACTCTGTTAAATAGACACCTTTTTTAATATTTCCAATTAAATTTTTTGGAGAAATATTACCTGGCTCAAAGTAAAGATTAGTTGGATTAGGAGTAGGTGGACTTGAAATATTTCTTGAAGCATGTGCTGTTGATTTTAGTCTCAGTTGGTGAGCTGTGGCTAAATCTAAAAACCATGTTTTTAATTTACCATTCTTAATTATTTGTGTTTTTTTAGTTTCTAAACCTTCTCCGTCAAAAGGTTTAGATTGCAAACCTCTTTTTTTTAAAGGATTATCAATAATATTGATATTAGATGAAAATATTTTTTTATTTAACTTTTTTTTTAAAAAACTTGTTCCTCTAGTTATAGAATTTCCATTTATAGCACTTGAAAGATGTTTTAAAAAACTATTTGCAACTCTTGGTGAAAAAATAACAGGAATTTTTGATGTTTTTATTTTTTTTGGATTAATTTTTTTAACTGCTAGTTCCCCAGCTTTTTTTCCAACTAAGGAAGTTTTTGTTAAATCTTTTTCGAATACACTACTTGCAAATTCATATTCTCTTTCCATTGATGTACCATGTCCGGCAATTAAAACTGCATAAATATCGTAGCTTGATGATTGATAGCTAACATTTAATCCATTACTATTAAATAAATATATTTTTGATTTGTTCCATCCGATCTCAGCTCCTTCTGAATTAGTTACACCTTTAACGTTTAGCCCAGCATTTTCGGCTTCAATAACTTTATCTTTTAACGATTTAATTGTTGGTTCTTTGTTATCAAAAATTTCTAAATTTGGAATTTTTTTTATTAAATCTTTTTTTTTTGCAATGGAGCAATATGGATCTTTGGGAACAGCTCCAACCATTTTTGAAGCTTTATAAACTAGGTCTTCTAAATTTTTTTTAGTTAGATCATTTGAAGAAACAATAACTTGTTTCTTATTTTTTATAAAACGTAAACCTAAGTCTTTACTCTCAGATCTTTCTAATTTTTCAATTTTTTTGAATCTACAACCAACATCAATATTTGTATTTTCAACGTATACAACATCAACACTATCAGCGCCCGATTTTTTTGATTTTTTAATTAAAAAATCAACTTTTTCATTTATTTGAATTTTATTCATTTTTTTAAAATTATATAAATATTATATATAGTTTAAAAATAAACTAATTGTTATAAAAAAACCGTACCAAGAATTCATTTGAAAAATTTTAATAAAATTTTTAGATTTTAATTTTTGAATTTTGAAAAATTCATACAAAATCTTTAAAGCAAATAACACAAGAACAATAAAAAAAATAAAATTAATATTGTTTAATATTGCAAGGAAAGAAAAAATTCCTATAAAGCATAAATAAAATAATGTTATCCAAAATTTAATATTTTGTTCTAAGTATATTGCTAATGATTTAACGCCAATTTTTTTGTCATCTTCCTTATCTTGATATGCATAAATTGTATCATATCCTAAAGTCCAGAAAATACAGGCCAAGTATAATAATAAACTCTGATTATCAAATATTCCTTTAGCAGCTGTCCAAGAAATTAAAATGCTAAAATTAAAAACAATTGCCAGGAAAAGCTGAGGAAAATATGTATATCTTTTCATGAGTGGATAAAATAAAATTAATGGGAAAGCGATAAAACCAAGTAAAATGCACGTAGGATTTAAAGTTAATAATATTGAAAGTCCAATAGATAAAAAAATAATAAATAAGATAATTGCATCAGTAATTTCTAAATTTTGAGATGCTAATGGACGATACTTGGTTCTTTTAACATTTTTATCAAATTTTCTATCGATTATATCATTTATAATACACCCTGCTGATCTCATTATAAAAGAGCCATATGCAAATAATAAAATTAGATAAATATCGATTTCTTCTTTTAATACAATTAAGATTGACCAAATTGCTGGAAATATTAATAACATTATTCCAGTTGGTTTATTTATTCTTATTAGAATGAGAAAATTTTTTAAGTAATATAAAATATATTTAAACATAAAAATTTGAAAGATATTCTGCCATTAAAAAGATTATTTATAAAGACTGAATTTAAAGAGAAATCTTTAATTAATCTATCAGTTTCAAATACACATTATATATCAAATGTATTAAGAATGAGAGAAAAACAAAAACTTTCGATTTTTAATGGTTTTCAAGGGGAATGGGAAGGAATTATAAAAAGTTTAAATAAGAAAAAAGGTTTAATCTTAATTGATAAACAAATAAAAAAACAGGAAGAAGACAATTTAATAAATATTATTTATGTCCCAATTAAAGGTCATAGAAATTATTATTTAATAGAAAAAATCACGGAGTTAGGTATTTCTAATATTTATCCAATTATCTCAGAACATTCTGTTATTAAAAAATTTAATTATAAAAGAGCAAACGCTTGCGCTGTAGCAGCTTCACAACAATCAGGAAGAATTAGCGTGCCTAAAATACATGAATTTAAAAGCTTAAAAAGCATCCTATCTTCGTGGAATAAAAAAGATCAAATTATTTTTTGTGATGAAACAGAAAAGAATTTTTTTTTTAATGATTTATTTAAATCAAAGCCAAAAGAAAAAATAAACACTATACTTATTGGACCTGAAGGTGGATTTTCTTTATCAGAAAAAATTTTTTTAAAAAATTTGAATTATATTTATAGTTTAACTTTAGGAAAAAGAATTTTAAGGGCTGATACTGCAGCAATCAGTGCTCTAACTTTGTTGATAGATAAAAAAAAATAAATATGAATAAAATTTTAAAGAATAAGAAAGAAATAATTGAATATTTTGAAAAAGGAGCCAAGCCTAAACAGTTTTGGAAAATTGGAACCGAGCATGAAAAATTTCTTTTTGATTTAAATACTTTAGAACCAATTGATTATTATGGAAAAAATGGAATTAAATCTTTATTTAAATTACTAAAAAAAAAGGGGTGGAAAGAAGTAATTGAAGATAAAAATCCTATTGCTTTAAAAAATAAAGGATCAACAATATCGTTGGAGCCTAGATGTCAAATTGAATTATCTGGAGGAACAGTTAAAAGTGTTCATGAAACTTGTAAACAGGCAAAAACTTATTTGGATCAACTAAAAACCATTTGTACAAAAAAAAAATTAGGAATCCTTGGTATGGGTTATTACCCGAAAAATTTTAAAAAAAAAGAAGGATGGGTTCCAAAAAAAAGATATTTAATTATGAAAAAAAGAATGAAAATAACAGGATCTCATGGATTAGAAATGATGTCTTCAACTTGTTGCATACAAACAAATCTGGATTATGAAAATGAAAATGATATGTTTAAAAAAGTAAGAATAGGATTTGCTTTACAACCATTTGTTACAGCTTTATTTGCTAATTCTTCAATTATAAATAAAAAAAAATCTAAATTTTTAAGTTATAGAAGTTATGTTTGGTCGAATACCGATAAAAAAAGATGTGGTATAATTCCAGAAGTTTTTTCAAAAAAATTTACATTTGAAAAGTATGTTTCTTATTTATTGAAAGTACCAATGTATTTTGTTGTAAAAGATGGAAAATATATTGAGGTAGGTAATCAAAATTTTGAAGATTTTTTAAATGGTAAATTAAAAAAAATTCCTAAACAATTACCTACTTTAAAAGATTTAGAAAACCACATTAGTACAATTTTTACAGATGTTAGAATAAAACAATATATTGAAATGCGAGGCGCTGATAGTGGATCGTGGGATAGAATATGTTCTTTGCCTGCTTTTTGGGTAGGGCTTTTATATAATAAAACAATTTTAGATCAAACTTTTTTAATGTTAAAAAATTGGAAGTTAGAAGAAATTTATCAACTAAATAAAGATGTTCAAAAATATGGACTAAAATCAAAATTAAGGGGAAAAAAAATTCAAAACATATGTATTGAAATTTTAAAATTAGCTCAAAAAGGATTAAGTTTAAGAAATTATTTAAATAAAAATAAAAAAAATGAAGAACATTTTTTAAATACTTTATTTGACATAGCTAATTCAGGACGTACTCCTGCTGAAGAATTAATTGATGAGTACGTTGATAAAAATAATAATTGTTCTGATAAAATATTTGTTGATAATTCATATTAAAAAATTTTAAATAATTATTAAAAAAAAAATGAAAAAAAGATTTAAAAATTTAAAGGAAGTTAGAAAAAATATTGATAATGTCGATGCTCGTTTAGTTAAGTTAATTGCAGAAAGAGAGTTTTATGCAAGGGAAGCTGTAAAATTTAAAATAGATAGGCGCCAAATAATTGATAGAAAAAGAATTAATACTGTACTAAGTAGAGTAAAAAAATTATCAAAAAAATATAAGGTCAATAGTCCAACTGTAGAAAAAATTTGGAAATTAATGATTCAAAACTTTATTATTCTAGAAAAAAAATTATTTAAAAAATCAAAAGAATAATTCTTAATTATTAGACGTCTGTTCCACCAACTAAAATCTCATCAACCAAAATTGTAGGCTGTCCGACACCAACAGGAACACCTTGACCTTCTTTTCCACAAGTACCTATACCTCCGTCAAGGGCCATATTGTTTCCAACTAATGAAATTTTTTTTAGAACTTCTTCACCTTTTCCAATTAATGTTGCATCTTTAACAGGTTTAGTAACTTTTCCATTTTCAATCATGTATGCTTCTGATGCTGAAAATTCAAATTGCCCAGATGTTATATCTACACTTCCACCTGAAAAATTAACTGCATATAATCCTTTTTTAACTGATTTAAATATATCTTCTTGAGGAACATTTCCTGAAAGCATGTAAGTATTAGTCATTCTTGGCATTGGAAGATATTCATAACTTTCTCTTCTACCATTTCCAGTTGAATTTGTTTTCATTAATCTTGCATTTAATCTATCTTGCATGTGTCCTACCATAATTCCATTTTCAATTAAGGTAGTACATTGACTTGGAGTACCTTCGTCATCAACTGTTATCGAACCTCTTCTATTATTAATTGTTCCATCATCAACTATAGTTACATTTTTAGATGCAATTTTTTTTCCAAGAAGATTTGAAAACACAGATATTTTTTTTCTATTAAAATCACCCTCTAGTCCATGACCAATTGCCTCATGGAGAATAATACCAGGCCAACCAGGGCCTAAAACAATTGGCATTTTTCCAGCTGGAGCCGGTCTAGATTTCAAATTAGTTACTGCTTGTCTCAAAGCATCTTTTGTTTGTTCTTTCCAAATTTTTTCATTGAAGAAATTTACATAATTTTTTCTTCCACCAGCACCGCTTAATCCAGTTTCCATTCTTTTTCCATCATCAACAGTTACAGATATATTTAATCTAACTAACGGTCTAATATCACCGCAGTGATAACCTCCTCTTCTTAATATATGAACTACTTGCCATTCTCCATGAAGAGATGCAGAAACTTGTTTAACTCTTTTATCTAATTTTCTTGCATATTCATCTATAGATTTTAAAAGTTTTGTTTTTTGCTCAGAACTAAAATCATTCATAGGATTTAGATTAGAATAATGTTTTTTATTAGTCCTTATGGGATCAATTATTTTTGATTTAGAAGAAGATGATAAAATCGATTGAACAGTTTTGCCTGCATTTTTAATACTTGTTTCACTTATATCTGAAGAATGTGAATATGCAGATGTTTCATCTTTGACAGAACGTAGTCCAAAACCCTTATCCGTTGATGTACTGGCATTTTTTATTTTTTTATCATCATATACATAACTTTCTGATTGTTTAAATTCTAAGTAGAGTTCACCATCATCAGCTTTTCTTAACGATTCATTTACAATTTTTTCTGTTTTTCCAAAATCTAGGCCTTCATTTTTGAAAAAAAGGTCATATGAATTATATGTATTCTTCATAATTTTTCATTTTTATAATAATATAGTTGATATAAATAAATATACGTCTTTTTTTTGTTGATAAAGTTATATTTTCTTTTAATTTATTAGTGAGTATAGGGAGATTATTTGTGAAAAAAGTTTTATTTTTTTTAACAAGTCTATTTAGTTTCAGTGGCACTACATTTGCAGATGGTGGGCCTAAACCCTGGCAATTAGGTTTTAGACCTCCAGCTACTTCCACCATGGAAAAAGTAGTAGAATTCCACGACAGTTTTATAAATCCTATTATTATCGCTATTGCTCTTTTTGTAATAGGTTTAATGGTATATATAATTGTAAGATTTAGTGAGAAAAACAACCCTAAGCCAACTAAAACAACTCATAATACAACTTTGGAAGTTTTATGGACTGCTATACCTGCTATAATATTAATTATAATCGCAATTCCTGCTTTTAAACTCTTATATTATTCTCACTATAATCCAAATACGGAAATGACTATCAAAGCAATTGGCAATCAATGGTATTGGTCTTATGAATATCCAGACCATGGCATTACTTTTGATAGTAATATGCTTTGTGGCACCAAAGAAGAGTGTGATGAATTATCAAAAGAAACAGGAAAAAATTATGTACGATTGTTAGATGTTGACGAACCACTTGTTTTGCCAGTAAATAAAAAAATAAAGGTTATTGCTACAGCAACAGACGTTATTCATAGTTTTTCAGTTTCTGCATTTGGAATAAAAATCGATGGAGTCCCTGGAAGAGCTCAAGATACTTGGTTTGAAATTCTTAAAGAAGGCACATACTATGGCCAGTGTTCAGAACTTTGTGGAATGTTGCATGGGTTTATGCCTGTAATGGTTAAAGCTGTATCAGATTCTGAATTTGACAATTGGGTCCAAAATAAAAAAGCTGCAGCAAAAAAAAATGAAGAAATTAAAAAAGTAGAAATTTTTAAATAATTAGATTTTATGAAGTTTGAAAAACACAATTATCATTTAGTTGATCCTAGTCCTTGGCCAGCCATTGGCGCGATTGGATGTATTATCCTTGCTTTCGGGGCTGTGATTTATTTTGGAGACGGCCTTACATTTGGTGCAGAAGAGACAACACGTGGATCAATGTTACCAATGCTTATTGGATTGGGATTAGTCTTATTTACCATGGCTGCCTGGTGGAAAGATGTTGTAAAAGAATCTCATAGCGGCTTTCACAATGAAATAGTTCAAATTGGTTTGAAATACGGAATGGTATTGTTCATTGCCTCAGAAGTGTGTTTTTTCGTCGCTTTTTTTTGGGCTTTTTTTGATCCTAGCTTATATCCAGGTTATAGAGAAGCTATAGGCGGAGTATGGCCACCCGAAGGTGTTGAAACAATGCACGCAATGGGAATACCACTTTTAAATACCATTATTTTATTAAGCTCTGGCGCAACATTAACATGGGCGCATCACGGCTTAAGAGAAAATAACAGAAAACAACTTATTTTAGGTTTAATTATTACCTTGGCTTTGGGATGGACTTTTACTGCTTTTCAAGCTTATGAATATCATCATGCAAAATTTGCTTTTACTGAAGGTATATATTCTTCAACCTTTTTTATGGCCACAGGTTTTCATGGTTTTCACGTTATAGTTGGTTCTCTTTTTTTATTGGTTTGTTTAATTCGTTCTATAAAAGGACATTTTACTCCAGACCATCATGTAGGTTTTGAAGCAGCTGCATGGTACTGGCATTTTGTGGACGTAGTATGGATTTTTCTATTTACCGTTGTATATTGGTGGGGAGCATAATAAAAAATGATTTATTCTAGTACAGCAGAACACCACGGTCATGGGCATCCAACAGGATGGAGGAGATGGCTATACTCAACCAATCATAAAGATATAGGAACAATGTATCTAATATTTGCCTTTGTTGCAGGTTTAATTGGTCTTTCTATGTCTTTAACAATGCGTGCAGAATTAGCAGAACCAGGATTACAAGTTTTGGGCGGAGATCACCAACTTTATAACACCCTTATTTCAATGCATGGATTAATCATGATTTTTGCCATGATTATGCCTGCGATGATAGGAGGTTTTGGTAATTGGTTTGTTCCAATTATGATTGGAGCGCCTGATATGGCGTTTCCTCGGATGAATAATATAAGTTTTTGGTTATTAATACCGGCTTTTCTTATGCTAATGATGGCATATAAAACAGGGATGGGATCAGGTTGGACCTTTTATCCGCCGTTAAGTTCCAAAATAGGACACCCCGGAAATTCAGTTGATTATTTAATTTTAGGCATACATTTGCTAGGCGCTTCTTCAATCTTAGGAGCAATAAATTTTATAACTACAATATTTAATATGCGTGCCCCTGGGATGACACTTCATAAGATGCCATTATTTGTTTGGGCGATTTTAGTAACTGTTTTTTTATTACTATTATCACTTCCTGTCCTTGCAGGAGGAATTACGATGCTTTTAACAGATAGAAATTTTGGTACAGCTTTTTTTGATCCAGCAGGAGGAGGGGATCCAGTTTTATTTCAACATCTATTTTGGTTTTTTGGACATCCAGAAGTATATGTTTTAATTGTTCCAGGCTTTGGTGTTATTAGTCATATTGTTTCAACATTTTCAAAAAAACCAATTTTTGGATACTTAGGTATGGCTTATGCGATGGTTGCAATAGGTGTTATTGGATTTGCAGTTTGGGCTCATCATATGTACACCGCTGGTATGGATATAGATACAAGAGCATATTTTAATGCAGCAACTTTAGTTATAGCCGTTCCAACAGGTATAAAAATTTTTAGTTGGCTAGCAACTATGTGGGGCGGTTCAATTAGTTTTAAAACTCCAATGTTATGGGCCTTAGGATTTATCTTTTTATTTACTGTTGGAGGAGTTACAGGTGTTGTTTTATCAAATGCAGGTTTGGATTTTGCACTTCATGACACTTATTATGTTGTTGGGCATTTTCATTACACAATGTCAATAGCTGCTGTTTTTGGTATATTTGGAGCTTTTTATTATTGGTTTTCTAAAATGACTGGCAAAGAATATTCTGAGAGTTTAGGGAAGTTACATTTTTGGTTAACATTTATTGGTGTTAATGTTACTTTTTTTCCAATGCATTTCTTAGGTTTAGCTGGAATGCCTAGACGAGTTCCAGATTACCCAGATGCATATGCGGGATGGCAAGGAGTTGCTTCAATGGGTGCATATATAAGTGCTGCTGGTACTCTTTTATTTATCTATATTGTAATTAAAGCATTTATGAGCAGTAAAAAAGCTGCTGCAAATCCATGGGGTGAAGGTGCTACAACATTAGAATGGTCAGTAAGCTCACCACCACCATTCCATACTTTTGGTGATAAAGTTCCAAAAACATAGTTTTATTTAAATTTTTTTCTTAAAATCCTATTAATGGTAGCAAAAATAATATCTGCTAATAAAAAATTATCAGAGAATTCTGAATATATATTATTTTTTAAAGATTATTTTAGTTTAGTTAAACCAAAAGTAATGACGCTTGTTGTTTTTACAGCTTTTGTTTCCATTTTTGTTGCACCTGTATCAATCCATCCTTGGATTGCTTTTGTTTCAATATTTTGCATTGCTCTGGGATCCGGTGCCGCTGGTGCTTTTAATATGTGGTATGAAAGTGATTTAGATTTCAAAATGTTAAGAACACGTAGGAGAGCCCTACCATCAAATAAAATTAAAAAAAGCGAAGCATTGGGCATTGCTATTTTCTTAACTTTAGTCTCAGTTTATGTTATGGCGGTTGCTATTAATTATTATGCTGCAGCATTTTTAGCTTTTTCAATCTTTTTTTATGTAGTTATTTACACCATGTGGCTAAAACCAAAAACAAAATATAATATAGTAATTGGCGGTGCGGCAGGAGCCTTCCCACCATTAATTGGTTGGCTGTCCGTAACTAACAGTCTTGATATTTTACCTTTATTAATGTTTTTGATAATTTTTATGTGGACGCCTCCGCATTTTTGGGCTTTATCTATCCATTGTCTAAAAGATTATAAATCTGCTGGTTTTCCAATGTTACCAGTAATATCTGGTGTTAAAAAAACTAAAGAACAAATTGTTATATATTCTATTTTAATGTTTTTAATAACATTGTTGCCTTTTGTTCTAGGATACTTTGGTGTTGTTTATTTATTAACTTCCATAATTCTGGGATTATATTTTATTTATCATTCTTTTAAGGTTTATTTAGATAAAAGTAATAAAGATAAACCTATAAAAATGTTTCTTTACTCTATTATTTATCTATATATTTTATTTTTAAGTATGATTATTGATCATTTAAATTTATTTGCTTAATTATGAGAAGAAAATTTACAGATGAAGAATTAAAAAAAAGAAAAGCTAAAAACTTAGCTTTACTAATAATTTTGCTCACATTAGTTTTGATTTTTTATGTAATGACTTGGGTTAAACTTTAGGCATTTATATGAAAAAGAATAATTTGAAAATTACTTTTAGCCTTATATTTCTTGTAAGCTTTATGTTTTTTTTAACTTTTGCCGCAGTTCCTTTATATAAATTATTTTGCCAGGTTACTGGATACGGAGGAACACCAAAAATAGTTAATGTTAAAGATCAAATAAATATTTCTGAAAAGAAAATAAAAATTGAATTTAATTCTGATGTAAATAAAAAATTAAATTGGTCTTTTAAACCTGAACAAAGAAGTATGGAATCTAAAATCGGTGATTCTATATTAGCTTTTTACAAAGCTAAAAATAATGGAAATAAAAGTATAACAGGTATTGCGACATACAATATTCTTCCATTTGAAGCAGCACAATACTTTAATAAAGTTGACTGTTTTTGTTTTGAGAATCAAACATTAGAACCTGGAGAAGAAGTTTTATTGCCTGTAAATTTTTATATTGATCCTAAAATTTTAGATGATCCTAGCGTTAAACATTTAAATAGTATTATTTTGTCATATACTTTTTTTCAGTCTGACGAAAATTTAGAAAAAATTTCAGAAAATAATAACTAAATTTTGTGAAAAAAAAACCTTCACTAATATATATTCTTAAAAATTTACGTTGTCCTGAATGTGGTGAAAAATCTGTTTTTCAAAGTTTTTTAAAAATCAAAGAAAAATGTGATTGCGGTTTAAAATTATCAAATCTGGATATTGGAGATGGCCCAAGTTTCTTTGCTATGTTTTTTTTAAATATTTTTATAATTTTACTTGCAATTATAGTTGAAATAAAATTTTCTCCGCCACTTTGGATACATCTTGTTTTATGGTGTCCTTTAATAATAATTTTGTCAATTATATTCATAAGATATTTAAAAGTGCTTTTTATATTTTTAAATTTTAAATATAGGAATAAATAAATGTTATTAAAAATAAAAAAAACCTTCACTCTAATTTCAATAATAATTTCTTTAATTTGTTTTAGTTTAAGCGTTTGGCAAATTAAAAGACTTAAGTGGAAGGAAGACCTAATTAGTAATATAGAAAAAGCTTACAACACAGACTCAATAAATATAAACAAGCTAACTGGTGATTTAAAAAATTTTAAATTTAAAAATGTTTATCTGGAAGGTATTTTTATAAATGAAAAGAGTATGTTTTTAGGTCCAAGGGTTAATAAGGACCAAGTTGGCTATCATTTAATAACTCCCTTTTTACTTAAAGATGGTAGATATATTTTAACTAATCGTGGTTGGCTTAAAGAGATAATAAAGATTAAAGAACAAAAAAAAGAATATTTAATTAAAGGTATTTTAAAAGAGTCAGATATTAAAAATGTTTTCACGCCAAAAAATAATATGGAGAAAAATTTATGGTTTTACATAAGTACTAAACAAATGTCTGAATTCTCAGAAATAAAGTTAGTTGATAATATTTTTGTGGATTTAATTGAAAGCAATCCTAGTGATAAGCTTACTATTATAAATTCTTCAATTCCAAAAATAGTAAATAACCATTTACAATATGCAATAACTTGGGCAATACTTGGATTATTATTTTTAGTTATGAATTACATTTATTCCAAAAGACACCGATGAAAACAAATTTTTACAAAGATTTAGAAAAAAAATATAAAGAGATTTCATTACTTTATGAGACCATGGGAATTTTATACTGGGACAGATCAACTTTTATGCCAAAAAATAGTGTTGATGGAAGAACAGACCAATTAACTAATTTATATGTTTTATCTCATAAAATGTTAAAAGATAAAAAGTTTTATAGCTACATAAAAAAATCAGAAAAAATTAAAAAATTAAACAACTGGGAAAAAAAAAATATAAAATTAATAAAAAAAGAATATAGGCTTAATAGTGTTTTAGATAAAAAATTGATAGAAAAAATTTCTAAAGCAACTTCAAACTGCGAAATGCAATGGAGAGTTTCTAAAGAGAATAATAATTTTAATTCTATAGTTCCATATTTAGAAGAAGTAATAAAATTAAGAAAAATTGAAGCAAAAATAAAAAGTAAAGTTTTAAATTGTAGTTTATATGATGCATTATTAAATGATTATGAGGATGACTTAAATTCAGATAAAATAGATAAAATTTTTAATCAATTGACTTCTTTTTTACCATTATTTCTAAAAGAAGTTTTAGATTTTCAAAAAAAAAATAAAAAAATAATTCATATTAAAGATAAAGTTAGCAGAGCTTTTCAAGAAAAGCTTGGCAGGTTATTAATGAAAAAAATAGGTTTTGATTTTTTATATGGAAGATTAGATGTTAGCATGCACCCATTTTGTGGAGGAGCATACAAAGATTCTAGAATAACAACGAGATACAATGAAAAAAACTTTGTAGAAAGTCTTATGGGTGTTTTACATGAAACTGGACACGCTCTTTATAATTTAGGCCTTCCAGAAAAGTGGAAATATCAACCAGTTGGTAGCGCATTAGGAACCGTAGTACATGAAAGTCAATCACTTTTTATGGAAATGCAAATTTGTCGAAGCTATGAATTTTTAAAATTTGCATCACCTTTTATTAAAAAAATTTTTAATAAAAAAGGGGAAAAATGGGAAGCTAAAAATCTATATAAAATTTATACTTTTGTTAAACCAAGCTTTATAAGGGTTGATGCAGATGAAGTAACATATCCTTTGCATGTTATTATAAGATATAAAATTGAAAAAGATCTTATTGAGGGAAATATTAAAGTTAAGGAAATTCCAAATATTTGGAATATGTATATGAAAAAATATTTAGGTATTGAAACCAAAAACAATAAAGAAGGATGTTTGCAAGATATTCATTGGTTTGATGGAACATTTGGGTATTTTCCAACATATACATTAGGAGCTCTTTATGCAGCACAATTATTTGCTGAAGCAAAAAAAGTAATACCAAATTTAAGTAATCAGATTATAAAAGGAAAATTTGATAAATTAATAAAATGGTTAAGATGTAATATACACATGAAAGGATCGTTATGTAATAGCAGTGAACTGATTAAAAATATTACAAGAGAAGAATTAAATATTGAATATTTTAAAAAACATCTAATAAATAGGTATCTAAATTAAAAACACTTAATAAATATCGTTTTGTATTACGAAAGTACTAGAAATAATAAATTAAAAAAAAGATTCAGCGAAGTTTTACTTTTGGGTTTAGCTGAAGATGGAGGGTTATTTATTCCTAAAAAATGGCCTAAAGTTTCAAAAAAAGAACTTTTTAAATTTAAAAATATGAACTACCAACAAATAGCATTTCATATTTCAAAAAAATTTATAGAAAATGAAATAAATGATAAGGATTTAAAAAAAATAATTGCAAAATCTTTTAAAAATTTTTCAAAAAAAAGTATAGCAACATGCAAAGACTTAAAAAACAATAAATGGATTTTAGAATTATTTCACGGCCCTACACTTGCTTTTAAAGATTATGCTCTTCAAGTAGTTGGAAATTTATTTGAACATGTGTTAAAGAAAGAAAAAAAAAGAATTACTATAATAGGTGCTACTTCTGGTGATACAGGTTCAGCAGCTATAAATGCTTGTAAAAATAAAAGTACAATGGAACTCTTTATTTTTCATCCTTATAAAAAAGTTTCTAACATTCAAAGAAGACTAATGACAACTGTTAAATCAAAAAATATACATAATATTGCAATAAGAGGAAATTTTGATGATTGTCAAAAAATAATTAAAAAATTATTTGTTGATGAGGGTTTAAAAAATAAATTTTATTTTTCAGCTATTAATTCTATTAATTGGGCTCGAATTTTATTTCAATTAATTTATTATTTTTATTGTGTATCAAAAATTAATGTAAAAAATGAAAAATTTATTTTTTCAGTACCTTCTGGAAATTTTGGAAATGTTTATTCTGGATATGTTGCAAAAAAGATTGGGTTGCCAATAGATAAATTAATTATAGCAACAAATGAGAATGATGTTTTGTCAACTTTTACTAATAATGGTTATATTAAATTAAAAAATGTAAAACAAACTATCTCGCCTAGTATGGATATACAATTACCAAGCAATTTAGAAAGATTTATTTATGATTTATTTAGAAAAAACAATAAGTTAGTAATAGACCAACTTGATAAATTATATAAAAATAAAAAGATTTATATTAGTAAAAATAAAATTAAACAAATTCAAAAATATTTTAAATCTTCTAGAGTAAATGAAAAAAATACTCTTTTGATTATACAAGAATTTTTTTATAAAAATAAAATTATTCTTGATCCACATACAGCAGTTGGTGTAGCAGCCGAAAGAGAAAAAAGAATAAAAAATAAACCAGTAATATATATTTCTACAGCGCATCCTGCAAAATTTCCTGAGACAATTGCTAAAGCAATAAAAAAGAAAATAAATTTACCAAAAAAATATAAATCGTTACTAAAGTTAAAGGAAAATTACAAAATAATTAATTTAAATTATAATAAAATTAAAAATTATTTAATTAATGAATCAAAGTTTGTAAAAAATGTATAATATTTTTTTAGTAAAAAAAGAAAAAGAGTTAATTGGAAAGAAAATTATTCTTAGAAAACCAAAGAAGGAAAATTGGAGAGAATGGGCTGAATTAAGACAAAAATCCAAGGATTTTTTGCAACCCTGGGAGCCAAAGTGGCCAAATAATTTTCTTACAAGAGAATCATTTAATATATTCATAAACTCGATTGAAATGTTATTAAAAAAAAAAACTAGTTATAATTTTTTTATTTTTCACAAAAAAACAAATAATCTTATGGGCGGAATAAGTCTTACAAATTTTAAATCAGAAGGGTATAAAAGTACAACTATAGGATACTGGATGGGTCAAGAATATGCAGGTAAAGGTTATATGAGAGATACACTTACAATTATTAGCGATTATTGCTTTATTGACTTAGAATTAAATAGAATTGAAGCAGCATGCTTGCCAAAAAATTTATCGAGTAAGAATGTTTTACTAAATGTTGGTTTTAAAGTAGAAGGATATGCTGAGAAATATTTAAATATTAATGGAAAATTAGAAGATCACTTACTTTTAGCTAAAATAAAAAAAGGAATTTAACATTTACCAGAATTTAAACTAAGAAAATCAGGATTTATTCCAATAGATTTCATTGCTTCAGTCCATTTTTTTTCAGCTTTGCATTCAAAAATTAATTTTGAATTACCCGGAGCTACTAACCATCCATCATTTGATAATTCTTCCTCTAATTGACCTGCAAACCAACCAGCATAACCTAAAGCAAAAAGAGATTTCTTTGGTCCATTTCCTTTAACAATTGATTTAAGAATATTAATATTAGAAGTTAAAAAAATTTCACTATCAATTTTAATGGTTGTCTTATCTTTGAATTCTGAAGTATGTAGAATAAACCCTTTTTTTATATCAACTGGGCCACCATATGTAATTGGAATATTATCTATATTTGAATTGTTCTTTAATTCTTCATTATTTATTATATTATTTATTTTTGTTTCAATTATGGGTTGATTAATTACTATACCCATAGCCCCTTCACTTTTATGTGTAATTATATAAATTACAGATTTATAAAACCTAGGATCAGCCATAGAAGGTGATGCTACTAAAAATTTACCAGATAAAAATTTCTTATTACTTTTCATAATTTTTAAATAATCAAATATATCATTTATTATAATAAAAATTAATGGATATTGTTTATAGTAAATTTAAATAATTAAAATGCTTTTAACATTAATAAGAAATACTCTTCTTTTATTACTTTTTATTATAAGTTTTTCATTTACTAGCTTAGCTCAAAAAAATAGTGAAAAAGCACTTATTAGCCATGAACATGTCTCTTTAGAATTAATTTCTTCCGTAAATTCAATATATAAAGAAAATAATTTACATTTGGGGCTTTATTTTAAATTAGATCCAGGGTGGAAGATTTATTGGAAATATCCTGGAAAAGCTGGATATCCACCAAATATAGACTGGACAAAATCAAAAAATATTAAAGACCTTGAAATATTATGGCCAAAACCTGAAAAGTTTAAAATTCTTGGAATGGAGAGCATAGGATATTCAAAAGAAGTAATTTTACCAATTAAATTAATTCTAGAAAATAATAATGAAGAATTACTAATAAATTTTGATGTTGATTACTTAACTTGTAAAAAAACATGTATTCCTTTTAATGATAATTTAATATTAAATATTCCAATTGGAGATGGAGAAATATCAAAATATGGAAAAATTATAAATGAATATATAGACAAATCAAATTATTCGAATTTTTCAAATTTTTTAAATCCAGATAATATTTTATTTTTTTTGTTTATTGCTTTTATTGGTGGCGTTATTTTAAATTTCATGCCTTGTGTATTTCCTGTTTTGTCCTTAAAGATTTATAATGTTTTATCTCAACAACAAGAAAACATAAATGACAAAACTATCAAAAGAAATTTTTTAGCAACAATACTTGGAATAATATTTTCTTTTTTTATTTTATCTTTATTAATAGTTTTTTTAAAAAATATTGGTCATAGTCTTGGCTGGGGTTTTCAATTCCAATCTCCTATTTTTTTATTTTTTATGATTTTAATATTAATTCTTTTTTCATTAAATTTAATAGATGTTTTTTCTATAGATATTCCAATTATTTTTAAAAAATTTTTAAATAGAATTATTAATTTAAATAAAAAGAGTTCAGAATTTTTTCAAAACTTTTTTCTAGGATCTTTTATAACTATTTTATCTACACCATGTTCAGCTCCTTTTATAGGTACTGCGATAGGATTTGCATTTGTAAGTTCTAATCAAATAATTTTTTTAATTTTTTTTTGTATTAGTTTAGGATTATCTAGTCCTTATATTATATTAGCTACAAAGCCTCAAATTTTATCATTTTTACCAAAACCTGGATTGTGGATGAGAAAATTCAAATATTTTTTAAGTATTTTATTAATTTTAACAGCTATATGGCTTTCTAAAACTCTATTAATTCAAATTAATACAATTAGCAATGATTCAAAAAATAATAACTGGATAGATTTTAATACTATTAAACTTAGTGAATTAATTAATGAAAATAATATTATTTTTGTTGATATAACTGCAGACTGGTGTTTGACATGTTTTTATAACAAAAAAACTGTTTTAGATAGAAAAAAAGTTGAAAATATTTTTGAAATACACAATGTTAAAAAAATACGTGGTGATTTAACAAAACCTAATAGGGAAATTAATGAATATATAAATTCTTTCGGAAGATTTGGCATACCATTTAATGTTATTTATAGTTCCTCTGTGCCTCAGGGTATATTATTGCCAGAAGTCTTGACTGTTCAAAACCTTTTGAGTACCTTTGAAAGTATAAAAAATGATTAAAGAAGGAGATATATTTCCAAATAATAAAGTTACAGTTGTTGGTAGCGGAGAACCTAAAGAAATTGAAACTGATGAATTATTCTCTGAGAAAAAAGTAATTTTATTTGCTGTGCCTGGAGCCTTTACCCCAACCTGTAATAATTCGCACTTACCATCATTCATTGAAAAGTATGATGATATAAAAGATAAAGGAATAGACAATATAATATGCTTATCAGTTAATGATCAGTTTGTTTCAAAAGTTTGGAGAGATAGTAAATCTTTAAATGATGATTTTTTGTTTATAGCTGACGGTAACGCTCAAATAACTGATACATTAGGTATGGTTTTAGATTGTTCTGGTTTTGGAATGGGGAATAGATCTAATAGATATGTAATGCTTATTGAAAATAAAATAGTTAAAAAGTTAATTATAGAAGAAAATCCAGGTGTTTGTGATTTAACAAATGCTTCTGAAATTTTAAAATCTATTTAAGATTCTATCGCTTTTTTTGCCAACATATCTGCTTTTTCATTAAAAATATTTTCATCGTGGCCTTTAACCCACATCCAATGTATTTCATGATCTTGAATTTTTTCTTCTAATAATTTCCATAAGTCAGAATTTTTAACATTCTTTTTATTCGAAGTTTTCCATCCATTTAATTTCCATTTTTTTATCCAAATAGTTATTCCGTCCTTAAGATACTTACTATCAGTATAAATATTAATTATTATTTTTTTTTTAAAGTACTTAATAGCTTTTATAGCAGCGGTTAATTCCATTTTATTATTAGTTGTATATTTTTCTGAACCACTAAATTCTTTTATATTTCCATTTCTATATTTGATTATGAATGCCCATCCACCTGGACCAGGATTTCCTAAGCATGATCCGTCAGTATAAATATCTACTTTATCCATTTGTAATTTTCTAAAAATAATTTTTTACATCATTAGATTGAAAGTATTTTAATTTATTTAGATATTCTCTTGGATTTTTTTTATATTTTTTAGGAATTTTTTTATTTTGTGAGTCCATTAATCTTGATAAGTAAAATCTTAAACTACTTGCTCTTAAAAATAAATTAAGATAATTAATTTCTTCATTTTTTATTTTTCTAATTGAATTATAACCTTTAATTAAATTTTTCATTTTATTTATATTTAATTTATTTTCATAACACCAGGCATTGATACATATTGATAAGTCATAACAAAAAAAATCATTACATGCGTTTGATAAATCTATTATTCCAACAATATTATTATTTTTAAAAAAAACATTATCTGGAAAAAGATCACCATGAATAATCCCTCTAGGTAATTTTTTTGGCCAATTTTTTTTTATGTATTTAATTTCTTCTTTTAAAAAAAATGATTCACTTTTTGATAATTTAATTTTTTTTTTTCTTTTAATTAATTTATCCCATTCATTAAAAGAAAAATCATTTTTTTTTTTTTTTTTAAAACTCAAAGTTTTTTTATGTAATGTGGCCAAAGCCCTACCTAATTTATAACAATGTTGAAGATTAATTTTTTTTTCTATTTTTCCTTCAACAAAATCAATTATTGTAAATTGTTTATTTTTGTAAGAGTTTAATTGTTTATTATTATTGTTATAAAGTATTTTTGGACATGGAAACTTTTTTTTTCTTAAAAAATTTACTAAATCAATGAAAAAAGATAAATTTTTTTCTTTTATTCTTTCTATAATTTTATTTTCGTAAATTGTTAAGACACACTTATTAGATTTTGTTTTAAAAAAATAATTTGTATTTTCTATACCTTCATTTATACCTTTAAAATAATGAAGATCACCAAAAGAATAATTTTTTAGATACCTTTCAAGCTCTGATTTATTGATTTTTGTATAATATGCCAATTTAATATTTTATAAAAAAAATTAACGATGTTATATTTACAGTAGTTTAGATAAAAATATAAAAAATGAATGAAAAAAAATCACCACAACTAGAACCCTACTCTGTAAATGTAGAAAAAGATAAAAAATATGCTTGGTGTTCATGTGGTTTGAGTTCAAAACAACCATATTGTGATGGATCTCATTCTGCAACAGAATTTAAACCTGTAATTTTTACAGCTAAGTCTACCGAAACTATTTATTTGTGCGGGTGCAAGCATACTAAAAAATCACCATTTTGTGATGGATCTCACAAGTTCTTATAATTTTTTTGCTCTTTTCTTGATTTATAAAATAAATTTGTAATAGATTTACTAATTAGCTGATCATCTTTTGTTTCTTTTTCATTTTTTAAGAAATCTTTAATACTTTTAATTGAAATATCTAAAGCAATTTCTTTAATATCATCTATAGCCTGTTTTTTTGATTGTTCTATTCTGTCGTCTATTCTTTTTTTAAATCTCTCACTATAAATTTTTTCTTCATTTAAAAGTCTATTTTCTAAATTTTTTGCTTCTTCATTAGCTTCATTAATTATTCTTTTTTTATCGTCGATCATTTTTTTAAGATTTTTTTTTGCCTCGTTTAAATTGTTTTCTGCTTCTTTTTTTAATTCTTTTGCTTCATTTATTGTTTTTTTAATTTCATCAATTCTTTTATCTAAAGATTCTATTAATACTTTTTTGGCTTTTTTAAAAGATAAAACTACAAAGATGAAAAAAGCAATTGCTACCCAAAAAGCTTCACTGTGTAAAAGTTTTATAAAGTTATCATTATGATAAAGTTCCACTAACTAACCTCTTCTAAATTTTTTTTTATTATTGATTTAAGTTTATTTTTTTGTCCACTTTTACCATTTGATATTTTTCTTATAATTTCTTCAGATAAATTTAAAGAAATTTTTTTAATTTCTTTTAATACTTTTTTTTTATTATTAATAATTTCCTGTTCATTTTTTTCTAATTTTTGCTCAAGTCTTTTTTTTAATAATTCAGTGCTATTATTTATTTTTTTGCTAGTTGTTTCTTTAAGATGATTAATTATTCCTCTAGCTTCATTTTCTATATTTTTTTTTGTTTCTTCATATTCATTATTTATTATTTCAGTATCCTTATACATCTGTTCAGAAATATGAATGTTATTTTTAATTTCAGTCTCACGACTTTTAATGACCGATGATATTCTAGGTATAATAATCCTAGACATTATTAAATATAATATTAAGAAACTTACTACAAGCCAAAATATTTGACTTGGATAAGTTGTAATTTCCAACTGAGGCATTTTTTAAAATTTAAAAAATTATACAAATAGAAAAAAGAATGCAATTAATAAAGCATATAAAGCTACAGCTTCTACTAATGCAAAACCTAACATTCCAATCGGAAAAACCTGCGGACGTGCAGATGGGTTTCTACCTATAGTTGATACTAAGGCTGCAAAAATATGACCTATTCCTGCTCCAACTCCACCCAGACCAATCACCGCTAATCCGGCTCCAATTATTTTAGCTGCTTCTATTTCCATATATTCCTCCTAATTAATGTAGATTAATAGATTCATTTAAATATAAACAAGTTAATATAGTAAACACATAAGCTTGTAAAAATGCAATAAGAACTTCTAATGCCGTTAAAGCAACGTCAACCATAAGTGGTGCAATGCCAAATATTCCTAAAGGAACTATAAAACCTGCAAATATTTTTAACATTGTATGGCCAGCCATCATATTAGCAAACAATCTAACAGATAAGCTTATAGGTCTTGATAAATAAGATATTATTTCAATCGGTATCATCAAAGGAAGCATTATCATTGGAACACCCTTTGGTACAAACAAACCAAAAAATTTAAAACCGTGTATAAAAATCCCAAGCAAAGTAACAAGCAAAAAAACAAACATGGCCAGCACAAATGTAACAATTATGTGGCTTGTAAAAGTAAAACTGTAGGGCAACATACCAAGCATGTTACCAAAAAGTAAAAAAGTGAATAATGTAAATATTAAAGGAAAAAATTTACGTCCTTTATCCCCTATATTATCACTAACCATATTAGCAATAAATTCATAAAAAATTTCCGAAATTGACTGAAACCGGCTAGGTATCAAACTTTTATTTTTTATAGATAACAATAATAACAAGGTAACAAAAATAATAGCTAAACTCATGAATAGTGAAGAATTTGTATATGAAATGTTTGTTTCAAATATCTCCAAAGGTATTAATTCTTTTATCTCAAATTGATGAATAGGATCGGCCATAATTAAAAAAAAAATTATTTAGTGCAATTTATCATTTTTTTTTTTAAAACCAACCTCAAATCCTAATTTTTTTACAGATCTATAGACATTCATGATACCTGCAGCAAAACCAAGAATTAAAAAAATAATTAAGAAAATTGGTTTAGATTGGAAATAATTATCAAGAAAAATACCGATCACTAAAGCTATAATTATTGCAGATACTAATTCTACTCCTGATTTTAAATAAACTCCAAAATCTTTAATGTTTTTATTTTTTTTTTGATTTTTAATTTTTGAATTTAAATTCTTTAAGTTCTCAAGTCTTTTATTGAAGTCTTTAAGTTTTTTTTTCAAAATTTATCAACTTACTTCTCTAAGTTTTTGTGCTTCTTCAAGTTTAACTGAAATTAATTTTGATATTCCAGTTTCAGCCATAGTAACACCATACAATCTATCCATGTGTGCCATGGAAATAGGATTATGTGTAATTATTACAAATTTTGTTGATGTGTCATGGTTAATTTTTTTAATTACTCTACAAAATTTTTCAATATTTATGTCATCTAATGGAGCATCAACCTCATCTAAAACACAGATTGGGGAAGGATTCTGAAGAAAAACTGCTAAAATTAAAGCTGTGGCTGCCATGGTTTTTTCACCACCTGATAATAATGTCAAAGTGCTCATTTTTTTTCCTGGCGGTGATGCAAATACTTCTAAACCAGATAATAAAGGATCAGATGAACCAACCATTTTTAAGAAAGCTTTACCGCCATCAAAAAATTGTGTAAATAAATTTTTAAAGTTCTGATTAACACCATCAAAACATTTATTTATTTTTTCCCTACCTTCTTTATTTATGTTTGATATTGTTTCTCTTAATTTTAAAATTGCTTTTTCTACATCAATTTTATCATTAACCATCTTTTCTATTTTTTTATTAGTTTCTTTTGCTTCATTTTCTGCTGTAAAATTTATTGGTCCAATATTATCAAATTTTCTTTTTTCAATATTTAGATCATTTTGTAAAATATTCATTGCAGGAAGATCTTGTATATTAATTTTTTCTTGTTTTATAATATCTTCATTTAATTTTAATGAAAAATTATTTTCACTTTCTTGGTACGCGCTAGTTAAGTCATTTTTTAAATACTCTAGATCCGTTTCTAATCTAGTTTTTTCTTCATGACTTTGTATTTTTTTGTCTGAATTTAATTTTATTTTTTCATCTATCTCTTTAGTTTGTCCTGGATCGATTATAATTTCTTTTTCTAATTGATTAATTTTTTCATTTAAAGAGTTTATTTTTGATTCAATATCAACATTATTTTTATTTATTTCTTCAGGTTTATTCTCTAAATTTTTTAATTCGTTGTTTGTAAATTTTTCTCTTTCAACTAATTTTTCTAAATGTTTTTTCGTATCATCTATCCTTTTACTCCATTTTTTGTGTTCTTCCTCAAAATCAAAAATTTTATCTAAATTTGTTAATTTTGAGAAATTATTTTTTATTTCAGTAAATGATGAAAATACACTGTTAATTTTTTCAGAAATAATATCAAATGTACTTTTTATTGGATTTATTAATTCTTTATTTTTACTTATTAATTCGTCTATCTTAGAATTTAATTCAGTAGATTTAGACATAATAAATTCAATTTTTTTAATTTCATTTTCTATATCTTTTTTTAAATTAATAAAATTTTCTTTATCTGCATTTTTTTCACTGGTTGAGATTTTCATATCAAGTTCTTTTGTTTCATTAAATATATTTTTTTGTAATTTTGACAAAGAAAAATTTGCATCTTCAAGAAACTTTTTTTCTCTTGATATATCATCTTCAAATTGTGTTAATCTATTTTTCAAGTTATCTTTTTGAATTGAAATTCTATTAATTTCGTCTAAATTTTGTTGTTTTTCTGCAAGATAATTTTGTTTTTCAATTTTTAAATTATTTAAATCTTTGTTTTTTTCATTATTTTTATTTAGAAATTTATTTTTTTTATTTTTATAATCTTCAAGCAAGGAATCAATTTTATTTATTTCAAAATTAATTTTTTCAAGTCTTTCTTTTTTTTTTGAAATTTTACTTATATTGTTAATACATCTAATTTTTATTAAAGTAATTTCTAAGCTATTTATTTTGTCTTTAATAGATTTATATTTTTCTGCTTCTTTTACTTGTTTTTCAAGAGTTTTACATTGATCTTTATGTGTTTTGATAATATCTTCTAATCTAGAAAGATTTATTTCCGCAGATTTTAATTTTAGTTCAGACTCGTGTCTTCTTGCATGCAGACCAGTAATTCCAGCTGCTTCTTCAAGTAATATTCTTCTTTCTTCTGGTTTAGAACTAATTAATTTATGGACCTGCCCTTGTGCTACTATAGATGTTGTATCAGGACCAGAAGAAGCATCTGCAAATAATAAATACACATCTTTTGCTCTTACTATTTTGTTATTTATATAATAAGTAGAGCCTTTTTCTCTTTCTATTTTTCTTTTTATTTCTATAGTTTCATAATTGTTAAACATTTCTGGAGCTTTCTTTTTTTTATTATCAATAGTAATTTCAATTTCTGCTAAATCATTTTGTGGTCTAATCGATGTTCCATTAAATATTACATCGTCCATTCCTTTACCACGCATTTCTTTTGGAGATGTTTCACCCATTATCCATTTTAACGCATCAACAATATTTGATTTTCCACAACCATTTGGCCCAACTATTCCAGTTAATCCTTTTTCAATATTCAATTCTGTTCTTTCAACGAACGATTTAAAACCAATAATCTTTAATTTAGTAAAGTCCATGTCAATTAATTAAATTTTCAATAATTTTTTCAAAATTTTCATAACTCATATCACTATATTTTTTATTATTAATTATAAATGAGGGCGTTGAGTTTATATTATATTTTCTTTCAGCGAAAGTTCGGGTATTTATAATGTTATCAACTATTTGCTCATCTTTAAAACAATTATTAATTTTACTTTCAGTTAAACCTGCTAATTTACCAATGTTTTTAAGTTTATCTATAAATGTATCATCACTTGTTACCCACTTTTTTTGAGTAGAAAGAATTAATTTAACAAAATCAAAATATTTTTCTTTAGGCGCACATTTTGCAAGTACAGATCCGAACAATGCTTGTTTATCTAAAGGAAAATCTCTATAAATAAATTTTATTTTATTTGTATCAATATAATTTTCTTTGATTTTAGGATAAATATCTTTATGAAAATTTGCGCAATGTATGCATGTCATCGATGCATATTCAATAACTGTAACTTTTGCATCTTTATTTCCTAAAAAAATTTCCTCGTTTGTTTTAGCATTTATAATTTCATATTTCGGGAAAATGAGGAAAAAGAATATAATTAAAAATTTGCCAATATTGTATTTCATTTATTATTTACCACTAGATATAGTATAATTATAAAAATTAATATCTTTATGAGCAAGGTTTAATTTATTGTTCAAATAATGTTTTATTGAGTTTTTTTAATGCTGTTTTAATGTTATTTTTTTTAATTTTGTTAATTACTTTAGATTGAACTTTTTTACCCCTTTTTTTGGTAATTTTATCTTCTTTATAAGCGCCTTTAATACCAAAATCTTGTACCACACTAATTTTCGCAATTGCTTTATATCCAAAATATTGATTAAGTTTTTCAATTATTTCTTCATTTTTAAACTCTATTTCCATTGACTTTCCTCTCATTGTTTTTAAAAAAATTATTCCATTTAAATTGTTTATTTCAGAAAAGACAATTTTTATTGGCCAACAAAATTTTGCTATATCATCTCCAATAATTTCTCTCCATTTTTTTATCAAAGATATCTCAACAAAATTTTTTTCTTTTATATTTTTGTCTATAATTTTAGGTAGGCTACTTCCGACCTTTTTAAAATAACTTTGCTTTCTTTCTTTCATAATTTAATTTTTTTTTAAAATTTCTAATTTGTGATAATATCAAAAAAAATGGCAAATTTAACTGATAACTTATTAAATTGGTATAGTAAAAATAAAAGAAAACTTCCTTGGAGACAAAAAAAAAACAATATAAACCCTTATTTTATTTTGATAAGTGAAATAATGCTACAACAAACAAACGTAAATACTGTTATTCATTATTATAAAAAATTTATTTTCAATTGGCCAACCATAGAATCCTTATCTAAAGCAAGATTAGACACAGTTTTGTTTATATGGCAAGGATTAGGTTATTACAACAGAGCAATTAATTTACATAAAACTGCAAAAATTATATGTAGTAAGTATAATGGTAAAATACCAAGCACTTACGATACTTTAATTCAATTACCTGGAATTGGGGAATATACTGCTAATGCTATTATGGCTTTAGCTTATAATAAAAATACAATTGGCATTGATGTAAATATTAGTAGAGTTATTTCTCGATTATATAATCTAAATTTAAATAATAAGAAAGAGATATCTAAAAATCTCTGCAAATTATTGCCAACTAATAGATGCAATAATTTTATGCAAGGATTGATGGATGTTGGTGCAAAAATATGTAAAAAAAAAAATATTAATTGTTTAATTTGTCCATTAAAAAAATACTGTAATTTTTATAATGAAAAAAAGAAAATAAAACTTGGTGTTTTAAGAAATAAAAAAAAGAAATTTCTATTTGTTTATTTAATAAAATATAAGAATCAAATAATTTTAAAAAAAAGAATAAATACTAAATTTCTTCATGGCTTAATGGAGGTCCCAAATAATTTATTGGATAGCAAAACTTCTTTAAAAATAGCTAAAAAAAATGCACCATTTGAACTTAATTGGAAAATTGTACCAGGAAAATTGAATTCTAAGATTAGTAATTTTGAATTAGAAATTAGATTTTTTCAGGCACAAGTTAAGAAAAAAATTTTTTTAAAAAACGCAATGTGGGTTGATAAGAATAAAATCCAAAAAATACCAATCTCAACTTTAATGAAAAATATTTTGTCTTATTTAAATTTTGTATAAATCTGATCTAATTTTTTCTCTTAAAACATCTATACTTATAGAATCTTGTTTTTCGTATTTATACCAAAATGTCCAGCCATTACATGATGGTAAATTAAGCAAATTAGCAGCAACACTATGTATTGAACCTTTGAAGTTTTCAGTAATAATTGATCCATCAACCCTAACTTTTGCATGCCATTTTTTTTTAAAATCATGAAGAATGTCTCCTGGTTTTATTAAGTTAAATTCTATTAATCTTCCAAAAGGTATTCTTTTTTGCTGTCTTTTTTCATTTGTTTTTAACATTCTCATATTTTTTAATGGTTTAATTAATTCAATTCTTTTTTTAGCAAATTTTATGTATTTTTTTTCGCTTTCTATACCAATAAATTTTCTATTATATTTTTTTGATACTGCTCCTATAGTTCCTGTTCCAAAAAAAGGATCTAATATAACATCTCCAGGATTAGTTACAGATAATATAATTCTTGTAATAAGAGCCTCTGGTTTTTGAGTTGGATGAACCTTTTTACCTCTATATCTTAATCTTTCTGAACCATTACAGATTGGAAACAACCAATCACTTCGCATTTGCAGATCATCGTTAAGTGATTTTAAAAGATTATAATTAAATGTATATTTAGAATTTTTACTTTTAGAACACCAAATTAAGGTTTCATGAGCATTTGAAAATCTTGTACCTCTAAAATTTGGCATTGGGTTTGTTTTGACCCAAATAATATCATTTAGAATCCAAAAATCTAAATCTTGTAATATTTTTCCAATTCTAAAAATGTTATGATATGTTCCTATAACCCAAATTGTCCCATCTTCTTTTAAGACTCTTTTAGCAGCAATAACCCATTTTTTTGTAAAATCATCATATTCTTCAAAGTTTTTAAATTTGTCCCAATTTTCCTTTACGCCATTTACATTTGTATAATCCGGTCTTTTCAAATCTTTTTTTAGTTGCAGGTTATAAGGAGGATCAACAAATATTAAATCTACTGAATTTGAAGGTAATTTTCTCATTTCTTCTAAACAATTACCCTGATATATTTTATTGGTAGTAGAATTTTTTATTTTCATTTTGATCCCGATTATTTTTTATTTTATCATTTTTGTGATAGGTTTAAAAGATTTTCTATGATGTGGAGTTATGCCTAATAATTTTATCTTATCAATATGCAATTTTGTTCCATAACCTGAATTTTTATTCCAAAAAAAACCAGGATATTTGTAAGATAATTTTTTCATTAAATTATCTCTTATAACTTTTGCAATTATTGAAGCTGATGCAATAGATATAGATTTATTATCTCCGTTTTTTATTGTTTTAACATTTGCTTTAATTTTTGGAGAATTAATTCCATCTACTAATACAAAATCAGCGCTAATTTTTAATGATGTATATGCTCTTTCCATAGCAATTAAAGAAGCTTGTAGAATATTTTTTTCTTCAATTTCTTTAACACTTGCTGCTCCTACACCAAATGGAATAATATTTACTAAAATATTATAAAGTTTTTCTCTAATTTTTTTTGATATTTTTTTTGAGTCATTAATCTTAATTATTTCCGGATGTTTTTTTAAAAAATTTTTCCATAAAGATCTCTTAATATATACTGCAACAGCTACAACAGGACCAGCAAGAGGTCCTCTTCCTACTTCATCTATTCCAACAACAATATTTCCAAATTTTTCTTCTATATCAAAATTCATTATTTTAGTTTTGGAAGAATTTCAATTAAATTACATGGTTTAAAAGCGGAATCTAACTGATATTTTATAATTTCATCCCATGCATCTTTACATGCAGAGGGAGAACCAGGTAATGAAAATAAATATTTGCCATTAGAGATTCCAGCGCATGCTCTTGATTGTATTGTTGAAGTTTTAATTTTTTTATAACTTAACATTCTAAAAACCTCACCAAAACCTGGAATATCTTTTTCAAAAAAAGATTTAAATACTTCAGGAGTTATATCTCTTTTAGTTAAACCTGTTCCACCAGTAGCTATAATTACATTTATATTTTTTTTCTTTAACCAAGCATTTAAAATATTTTTTATTTCTATTTTGTTATCTTTACATATTTTTTTTTCTAATAAGTTATGATGTGAATTTAATATTTTACTTTTTAATATTTCGCCTGATTTATCAGTTTTAGGATTTCTAGTATCAGATACCGTAAGAATTGCTATATTTAATTTTTTTTTCATATTTTAATTTGTAAACTTTTTATTTTTTCTTTAACTTTCTTCAAATCTTCCCATGCAATCTTTTTTTTATTGGGAGACCTTAATAAATAACTTGGATGAAAAATACAAGTTGTAAATATTTTTTTTTTTAAAAAAGGGTTTTTATAATTAAACCACTTACCATGATTTTTAGTTATACCATTTTTTAATTTTAGTAAAGATTTCGATGCAACATTTCCGAAAAGCAAAAGTATTTTAGGTTTTATTATAGAAATATGCTCTTCAACGTATGGAAGAAAAAAATTAATTTCATTATCAGTAGGCGTTCTATTATTTGGTGGCCGCCAAGGAATGATATTAGTTATGTAGGTATTATTTTTTCTATCGAGGCCAATAGCATTGATCATTTGATCAAGCTTTTTTCCTGCAGCTCCAACAAAAGGTTTTCCAAGCTTATCTTCTTCATATCCAGGAGCTTCTCCAATAATCATAATATCAGATCTTAAGAAGCCATCATAAAATACAAAATTTTTTGCTTTTAATTTTAATTTGCAATCTAAATTAATAATTTTTTTTTTTAATTCTTTTAATTTATCTTTTAATAATAATTTTTTTTGATTTTTAGTATAAAAATGATCTTCGAATCTTACTCTTGGCTTATTTTGAATATGAGATTCAATTCCTAATGATTTATAATAATTAAGTACTGCTAATGAACATTTTCTAATATTTGGCATTTTCTTTTAATGTTGAAATTTTTTGTTATGTTATGATACAACAATTTATTTATGACTAAAGAAACAAATTTGATAACTTATTTATTTTTTCTTATATCTTTATATATATGACTAGAGAATCAATGAATTTTGATGTTTTAATAATTGGAGCTGGTCCATCAGGACTTTCTGCGGGTATTAAACTTGCTCAATTAGCAAAAAAAAATAATAAAGAATTAAACATTGGTATTGTTGAAAAAGGCTCAGAAGTTGGTGCTCATATATTATCTGGAGCAGTTCTAGAAACAAAAGCATTAGATGAATTAATTCCTGATTGGAAAAGTAAAGATTCTCCTCTTAAAACTGAAGCAATAAAAGATAATTTTTTATTATTAACGAAAAATAAATCTTTTAAATTACCAACCCCACCGCAAATGAAAAATGATGGAAATTATATTATTAGTCTAGGAAACTTTTCTAGATGGCTAGCTAAACAAGCAGAAGAATTAGGGATAAATATTTTTCCTGGTTTTGCTGCTTCAGAAATTCTTTATGATGATAAGATAAATAAAGTTATTGGTATAAGAACAGGAGATCAAGGAATTGATAAAGAAGGAAAACAATTAGAAAATTTTCAACAGGGCTACGATCTTTTTGCCAAACAAACAATTTTTGCTGAAGGATGTCACGGCTCATTAACAAAAAAATTAATTAATAAATATAATTTAAGAGAAAATTCAAATCCACAAACATATGGTATAGGTCTAAAAGAATTATGGGAAATAAATCCAGAAAATCATAAATTAGGAGAAGTAATTCATTCTATAGGATGGCCTTTGGATAATAAAACATATGGAGGATCTTTCCTTTATTATTTAGAAAATAATCAAGTATCAGTAGGCTTTGTTATAGGTTTAGATTATAAAAACCCATATTTAAGCCCATTTGATGAATTTCAAAGATTTAAAACACATCCAAAAATAAAAAAAATTTTTGAGGGTGGTAAAAGAATTTCTTATGGAGCACGAGCGTTAAATGAAGGAGGTTTTCAATCAATTCCAAAATTGACTGTGCCAGGAGGATTACTTGTAGGATGTACTGCAGGCTTTATGAATGTACCAAAGATAAAAGGAACTCATACTGCTATGAAATCAGGAATGATTGCTGCTGAAGAAATTTTTAAAAATATTTTTGATTCAAAAAGCATAGAAATTATTTCTTATGAAGAAGAAATTAAGAAATCATGGGTTTGGGACGAGCTTTACAGAGTAAGAAATATAAGGCCAGCATTCCAATGGGGGTTTTGGCCTGGTTTAATATATAGTGCAATTGATACTTTCGTCTTTAGAGGTAAAACCCCTTGGACTTTGAAACACCATGATGATCATAAATCTTTAAAAGAAGCAAAAAAATCTAAAAAAATTGATTATCCAAAACCAGATGGCATTATTACATTTGATAAATTATCATCAGTTTTTATTTCAAATACTAATCATGTTGAAAATCAACCATGTCATTTACAATTAAAAGATAAAAATATTCCAATAAAATATAATTTAGAGAACTATGATGCACCTGAGCAAAGATATTGTCCTGCAGGCGTTTATGAAATAGTTGGATTAGAAAAAAATTCACCAAAACTACAAATTAATGCTCAAAACTGCGTTCATTGTAAAACTTGCGATATAAAAGATCCAAATCAAAATATAAATTGGGTAACTCCTGAAGGAGGGGGAGGTCCTAGATATCCAAATATGTAGGTTTTTTTTTTAAAAAAATGAAAAAATACTTTATTATAACTTTTTTTCTCTTTTTTTATTTTCAAAAATCTTTATTAGCAATAGATTTTGGTAATTATCTAGCTGGTGAAAGTGCATTAATTAATAAAGATAATAAAGCAGCTATACATTATTTTGAAAACTCAATTAATTTAAATAAACTTGATACAAAATATGATCATGATATAGCTGAAAAATTATGTACTTTATATCTTTTAGAAGGCGACATAAATAATTGTATTTTATTAGGAAAAAAAATTGAAAAAAGTATTACTTCAAACAGTATTGAAAGTACAAATATTTTAATGGCTTTAGTTGTTGGAGATATAAAGAAAAAAAATATTAATTCCGCATTAAATAGATTAAAAAAAATAAAAAAAACCTCTTATGAAAGATTTTCAGTTCCTATTATTGAAGCATGGTTAATTGCTCAGGAAAAAAAAAATCTTAATAAAGCAAAAAAAAAATTAGATGAATTAGAAAAAGACTATGTAATAAGTGGTTTAAGAAATTTAAATTTAGCTTTACTTCATGATTTTTTTAATAAAAATGACGAAGCATTAATATATTATCAAAAATCTATAAATGCTTATACCCAGCCTTCTTATAGATTAGTAGAAATTTCAGCTAATGCTTTTGAAAGAAATGAAAATTTTGAAAAAGCGAAAGATATTTACATTAAGTTTTTATCTAACTCTAATGATAATTTATTGATTGAAAACTCACTAAAAAGAATTGAAAAAAAAGAAGTACCAAATAAATTAATTATAAATTTAAATGACGTAATTGCAGAGCTATTTAGTACAATTGCTAGCACTTTTAATTCTGATTTTACAAATAATTTTTCAATAATTTATTCACATTTTTCTCTTTATCTAAAAAAGGATTTTGAAGTTGCACAACTTTATTTAGCTGAGCTATTGGAAAGCGATAAAAGATATCTAGATGCAAATAATTTGTATAAAAACATAAAGCCATCATCAAATTTCTATTGGCATGCAAAATTAAAAAAAGCAAGAAATTTAGAATTATTAGGAGAAAACGAGAATTCAATATTAATTTTAAAAAAAATGTCAAATGAAAAAAAAGATAGATATGATGCTTTAAAACTTCTTGGAGATATATATAGAAATTATGATAAGTACAATGAGGCTATAAAATTTTATAATGAAGGAGTATCAAGAATAAAACAAATTGAGGTAACTCATTGGGAACTTCTTTATTCAAGAGGAATTGCGTATGAAAGAAATAATGAATGGAATTTAGCAGAAAAAGATTTTTTAAAAATTTTAGAACTTATACCAGACCAACCCGATGTTTTAAATTATTTAGGGTATTCATGGATTGAGCAAAATATTAATTTAGATCAAGCTAAAAAATTTATTCTTAAGGCTGCAGATATTAGACCAATGGATCCATATATCATTGATAGTTTAGGATGGGCTTATTTTAATTTAAAAGAATATGATAAAGCAGTAAAAGAGCTTGAAAGAGCAATTAATTTAAAACCAACAGATCCAATTATTAATGATCATCTCGGAGATGCTTATTTAGAAGTTAATAGAGAATTAGAGGCAATATACCAATGGAAGAAAGCAATTGATTTTAAACCAGAAAATGATTTAGAAAAAAAAATAGAAAAGAAGATAAAAAAATATGATAATAATCAATTAAATCTCCTATAAGTTAATGTTAAGAAAAAAAATTTTTTAAATGTAAAGCATATGCTAAAATAAATTTGTTTCTTAATGTTTTAAATAAAACAAAAAATAATTTACATAAATTAAAAAGCTTAGTTTGTTTTATTGATTTGTATGACGAAATAGTAATAACAGAGAGTAAAGATTTTTCAATTAAAATTAAAGGCCCTTTTAAAAATTTTATAAAAAAAAATATTATTGAAAAAACTTTTTTTACTTTTTCAAATTTTATAAATTTAAAAACAAATTATAAAATATCTTTAAATAAAAAAATCCCAGTTTCTGCTGGTTTAGGAGGAGGTTCTGCTGATGCAGCTGCAGTTTTACAAGGTTTAAATCTTTTAAATAAAAAAAAAATAAAACAAAAAAATTTATTTAAAATTGCCATGAAAATGGGTTCTGATGTGCCAGCTTGTTTATATAATAAAAATGTTTTTTTTTCTGGCCATGGTCAAATTTTATCTAAAGCTCCAAAAATACCACAATTCTCAATATTATTAATTAATCCACGTAAAGAACTTTCAACAAAAAAAGTTTTTAGTATGTATAAAAGCAAAAAATTAAAAAAAATTAGTAATTTAAAGTATAAAAACTTTTTTTCATGGATTTTAAAACAAAATAATGATTTACAGAAATATTCTGAAAAACTTGTACCAGAAATTAAAGAAATGCTTATATTTTTAAATTCATCAAAAAATTGTTTTTTTTCAAAAATGACAGGTAGTGGGCCTACGGTTTATGGTTTATTTAGAAAAAAAATAGATGCGAAAAAAGTAAATCTTTTATTGAAAAAAAAACACCCTAAATGGTGGTCAGGGGTTTATTCAATTAAAACTTAGTCTTTGAATAAATTTCCTTTTTAATATAATTTTATATTAATGCTTTTAATTGGGGCGTCGCCAAGTGGTAAGGCACGAGTTTTTGGTACTCGCATTCGCAGGTTCGAATCCTGCCGCCCCAGCCATTAATTTAATATCCAAATATTGTAGGTGAGTACGGAAGCATATAAAACCCAAATGAGATATGGAATTAATAAGTATCCTGCAATTTTATCAATTTTTAAAAAATAAATTATATTAGAAAAAATCAAAAATATTAAAAATATTATTTCTAAAAAACTTAAGCCAATTTTTTGAATACCAAAAAAAATATATGTCCAAAGAATATTAAAGAATAGCTGTACCCAAAATATCTTAATTCCAATGGTTCTATCTGCACTTGGCTCACGTTTCCAAACTAACCATACTGATATTCCCATTAAAATATAAAGCGTTGTCCAAACAGGCCCAAAAACCCAATCAGGCGGATTAAAGCTTGGTTTGTTTAATGTTTGATACCAAGTTTCAACTGAAATAAATGTAAAATAACCACCTAAACCATTTCCAAAAATAAGACATAAAGATATGAAAAAGAATAGCCAAAGAATATTTTTTTTATCTGAATTTATTATCAATTGATAATCTTCCTGAGCCTTTAAGAAAAATTGCAAATGTAATTACTCCCCACATTAAAGGATATTCATAACCTTCCTTGCTCCAAAAAAAACCATGTGGTAAATGATATAAAACAGCAAATGCCATAAATATAGTTACTGATAATGCAGCAATTCTTGTAAAAAAACCTAAAGCTATACAAATTCCACCTAAAAACTCAGTTAATGCAATTAAATAAGCTAAAAAAACACCTGTTAAAACAGGATTAGAATATTCTTTATCTAAAAAACTAATAAAACCATCAAGATTTCCATTAAATCCTTTATATAATTTACCATATCCATGGGGAATTAATAAAATACCAGTTATGAATCTTATTAAAGGATATGATAAATATTCACCAATTGAGTCTAAATTTCTTAAAAATGGGTTTATCATAAAATTTATTTTCTTTTATAATTATAATTTATTCATTGTAAGCACATTGAAGCAGAAAAAAAATATAATAAAAAAATTTCCTATAAAAATCAAATCCAATGGAGAATGGTTATATAAAAATAATTTAATAAAAAAAGAAGCTTTAGTAAAATTATTCGCATCAGTTTTAGTAGCTGATGAAAAAGGAAATTTTTATTTAGAAACTCCAGCAGAAAAGGGGATGATTGAAGTTGAAGATGCACCTTTTGTAATAACTAATTTTCATGTAAAAGGTCTAAATAAAAAACAAGAAATTATATTTAAAACAAATATAGATGAAGAAATTGTTTTAAGTAAAAAGAATCCTTTATTTTATAAAAAAAATAAAGAAAGTTTTATTCCTTATATTGTTATTAGAAAAAGTATAAATGCTAAAATATTAAGATCTGTTTATTACCAAATAATAAATAAATTTATAGAAAAAAAATTAAAAAAGAATTTAAAAATTAAAAGTAAAGGACATGAATTTAGATTAAAATAAAAAAACTTATGAGATTATTAAATATAAAGAAATGGCAAACAGATAAAAATATTAAGTTTATATTTAATATTTTAAACGAAAAGAATGAAGAAACACGATTTATTGGAGGTTGCTTAAGAAACTTAATTTTAAAAAAAAAAATTGATGACATTGATATTGCTACAACAATACTACCTAACCAAGTGCTTAAAATATTAAAGAAGAAAAAGATTAAAACTATTACAAGTGGTATTAGCCATGGAACAATTATAGCAATTTTAAATAAAAAAAAAATTGAGATTACAACACTAAGAAAAGATATTAAAACTGATGGTAGACATGCAAAAGTAAAATTTACTAAAGACTGGATCGTTGATTCTAATAGAAGAGATTTAACTATAAATGCTTTATCATGTAGTTTTGATGGAAAATTATATGATTATCATGGAGGTTTAAAAGATTTAAAAGAAGGAAATATTAGGTTTATAGGAGATCCTGAAGAAAGAATTAAAGAAGATTTTTTAAGAATACTCAGATATTTTAGATTTTATGGATTTTATGGAAAAAAAAGAATTAACAAAACTAATATAAAAGTTTTTAAAAAATTATCTTCAAATTTAAAAAAATTATCTTCTGAAAGAATTTATTCTGAGTTTAAAAAAATATTATTATCCAATAATTTGTATGAAGTTTTAAATTTAATGAAAGAAACTAAATTATTAAAATACATAATTATTGAGAATAATAATCTTAAAAGAAT
>CACLKH010000007.1 GCA_902607475.1 uncultured Alphaproteobacteria bacterium
TCCCACAAGGATTTTTTAAAGATTATATAAGATCATTAGGAGTAATCCCTTCAAAGAAAAAAATTGCTGTTGGTATGATATTTTTACCTAGAACCGATATGGTTTCTCAAGAAATATGTAGAACAATCACTGAACGGGAAATTATTAATTCAGGAAATAAGATTTATTGTTGGAGGTCTGTTCCAGTTAATTTAAGTGCAGTAGGTCAAAAAGCTAATGATAACAGACCTGAGATTGAGCAAATATTTTTTGAAAATACTAAAAATTTAAACGATGAAGATTATGAAAAAGAATTATTTATTTTAAGAAGAAAAATTGAAAAAAGAATACCACCTAATGCAAAAAAAGATTTCTATATATGTTCTTTATCATCTAAATCTATTGTATATAAAGGCATGTTTCTTGCCGAGCAAATTGATAAATTTTATCCGGATCTAACCCATGAAGAATTTATTTCAAATTTTGCAATTTTTCATCAAAGATATTCAACAAATACTTTTCCAACTTGGTCTTTAGCACAACCTTTTAGGGTTTTGGCTCATAATGGTGAGATAAATACGATTCAAGGAAATATAAACTGGTCAGTAATCCATGAATCTAAAATGTTTTCTGAAAATTTAGGAGATAATATAAAAGAAATTTTTCCTATAATTCAAGATGGTGCGTCTGATTCAGCTGCTTTAGATTCTTTTTATGAGCTTCTGTTAAATTGTGGAAAAGATTTGCCTATGATCAAAGCATTAACTATCCCAGAGGCAAAGAATAAAAATCAAAGTACAAAAGTTGAAGATTTTTTTGAATATTGTTATTCAGTTTTAGAACCTTGGGATGGACCAGCAGCTATAGCGGCTTATGGAAAAGACTGGGTTATAGCTGGTATGGATAGAAATGGTTTTAGACCAATGAGGTATACAATTACAAGAAATAATATTTTATTTGTTGGTTCAGAAACTGGAATGGTTCATATAGACGATGCTGATATTAGACAAAAGGGGCATCTTGGTCCAGGGCAAATAATAGGAGTAAATTTAAAAGAAGGTAAATTTTTTAGTCCAGATGATATTAAGAACGATTTAGTAAATCGTCATCCATATCATAAGTGGTTAAAAAAAACTAAAAAATTTGTTCTGAAAAAAGATATTAAACAAAACGATTTTTTTTATTTTAAAGAAGATGATTTAAAGAAAAGGCAAATGGCAGCTGGGTGGAATATTGAAGATTTAGAATTAATTTTAGACCCAATGTCATTAGAAAAAAAAGAAGCTGTTGGTTCAATGGGAGATGATACCCCTATAACTCTACTATCAAAAAATTATCGTGGTTTATATCCATTTTTTAGACAAAATTTTAGCCAAGTAACTAACCCACCTATGGATTCATTAAGAGAAACTAATGTTATGTCTTTAAATACAAGACTTGGAAATTTATGCAATATTTTAGAAGAAAGTGAATCTCAATGTAATTTTATATTACTTGATTCTCCTTTTTTATTTACATCAGAATATGAATATTTAAAAAATAAATTAAAAAATAAATCAAAAGAAATTGATTGTACTTTTGTTATTAATGAAAAAAATGAAAATTTAGAAAAATCTATAAAAAGAATTCAACAGGAAGCAGAAGATTCAGTAAGAAGCGGGGTAGAACATATTTTATTAACTGATCGTAAGGTTAATTTGAAAAATGTAGCGATTCCAATGCCTTTAGCGGTTGGAGCAGTACATACTCATTTAGTTAATGAGGGGCTTAGAAGTTTTACATCAATTAATGTACAAGCATCAGATGTTTTAGATGTTCATTCTTTTGCTGTTCTGATTGGAGTTGGTGCCACAACTATAAACCCATATTTAGCTGAAAGAACAATATTGAATAGATATAAAAAAAATAACTATTTAGGTATAAGCTCAAAAGATATTTTAGAAAATTATAAATCATCTATTAATAAAGGAATTCTAAAAACAATGTCTAAAATGGGTATTTCTGTTTTAAGTTCTTATAGAGCAGGATACAATTTTGAAGCTCTTGGTTTAAATAGAACTTTAGTAGCAGATTTATTTCCTGGTATGCCATCAAGGATATCTGGATTAAGATTTCATGAAATAGAAAATAGAGTTATAAATTTACATTCTAAGGCTTTTAATGAACAATTTTTATCTTTACCTATTGGAGGATATTATAAGTTTAGAAAAAATGGAGAAAATCATTATTATCAACCAACTTTAATACATACCTTACAAACTGCAGTTAGTAACAATTCTTATAAAAAATTTAAAATTTATAGTGAAGGAATAGATAATCTTCCATTAATTAATATTAGGGATTTGTTTGCATTTAGAAATTCAAAAAATAAGGTTTCTCTAAATAAAGTTGAATCTGAAGGAAATATTTGTAAAAGATTTGGTAGTGGAAGCATGTCACATGGCGCATTATCTAAAGAAGCTCATGAAACTTTAGCAATTGCAATGAATAGAATGGAAGCTTATTCTTGTAGCGGCGAAGGTGGAGAGGATGAAGGAAGAATTAAAAAACTACCAAATGGAGATAGTAAAAATTCTAGAGTAAAACAAATTGCATCAGGGAGATTTGGTGTTACAGCAAAATATTTAAACAGTTGTAAAGAAATTGAAATTAAAATGGCCCAAGGAGCCAAGCCTGGAGAAGGAGGACAGCTACCGGGATTTAAAGTATCAGAAGAAATAGCAAAATTAAGATACTCAACTAAAGGTGTAACATTAATTTCACCTCCTCCACACCACGATATTTATTCAATTGAAGATCTCGCGCAACTTATTTATGATTTGAAACAAATAAATCCTAAAGCTAGAGTTTGTGTAAAATTAGTCTCACGCTCTGGAATTGGAACTATAGCAGCTGGTGTTGCAAAAGCAAAAGCAGATACAATTTTGATATCTGGACATTCTGGTGGAACTGGAGCAAGCCCCCAAACAAGTATTAAATATGCTGGAACACCATGGGAGTTAGGTTTATCTGAAGTACATCAAATTTTAGTTGCTAATAATTTACGTCACAAAGTTCGATTACGAACTGATGGAGGTATAAAAACCGGAAAAGATATTATCATTGCATCTATATTAGGAGCAGAAGAATATGGTATTGGAACAACTTCCTTAGTTGCAATGGGGTGTATATTAGTTAGACAATGCCATAGTGATGTATGTCCAGTTGGTATATGTACGCAAAAACCTGAATTAAGAAAAAAATTTGAAGGTACTCCAGAAAAAGTTATAAATCTTTTTTCATTTATTGCTAGGGAGACAAGAGAAATATTATCTAAATTAGGATTTAAATCTATAAATGAAATTATTGGAAGAACAGAATTAATTAGACAAATTAGTAAAGAAAACATAACAGTTAATACTATTGATTTGAATTCTCTTTTAGTCAAAGCAGAGTCTAAAAATCCAGTATACTGTACTGTAAAAAAAAGAAATGAAGTTCCAGAAAGTTTAGATAAAAAAATTATTAACGACTTCTTAGATATAAGAAAAAAAAATAAATTAAAAAAAATAAATTTAAATTATTTAGTAAAAAATACAGACAGAGCTATTGGAGCAAAATTATCCTCATATATTACTAATAACAAATTAGAAATAAATGAAAATTTAAGAATTCAAGTTAAATTAAGTGGAAGTGCCGGACAATCTTTAGGCGCTTTTCTTGTAAAACAGATTGAATTTTTTGTTGAAGGGGACGCAAATGATTATGTAGGAAAAGGTTTAAGTGGAGGTAAAATAATAATTAAACCTGGTAAAAACTCCAAATTTATTCCTCATGAGAACATAATTATTGGTAACACGGTATTATATGGAGCAACTAGCGGAGAACTATTCGCTAATGGCCAAGCAGGTGAAAGATTTGCAGTTAGAAATTCGGGAGCAAATGCTGTTATTGAGGGGTGTAGTAATAATGGTTGTGAGTATATGACTGGAGGAACGGTTGTGATTTTAGGAAAAGTAGGTGAAAATTTTGCTGCTGGTATGACAGGTGGTATGGCTTTTGTGTATGATCCAAATAATTTTTTTTCTAATTATGTCAATTATGAGTCAGTATTTTGTTGCAAATTAGAAAAATCCTATTGGGAAAATGTTTTGAAAGAATTAGTAGATCGACATATTAGATTTACTAACTCTATGATAGCAAAGGAAATAATTGCAAATTGGGAAATAGAAAAAAATAATTTTTGGCAAGTAGTGCCAAATGAAGTGTTGGAAACAATAAAACATCCTGTGTCTTCTCAAAATAACAAAGATTTAGAAAAGAAGATGGCTTAAATTAAAAAAATTTTTATTTATCCCATATTTCAGGTTTTTTTGTACACACAGCGTCTATATGTATTTTTTTTTTTTGAATAAGATTTTTTAATTTTTTTATACTTTGTAAAGAGTTCTTTTTTACTAATTCAGGAGAGACAATACATATATTAATTTTTTTCTTTCTTAAAATATTAGAAATTGATTTATTTAATGAAAATTTGTTAAAGTAGTCTACCCAAACCCATTTAACTTTATTTTTTAGGTTGTAAGCAGTTTTTATATCTTCATATTCAGAAAATCTCACAGCACATCTTTTTTCTTTAGAATTTATGGTTTTTACAAGAAATGGAAACGATTGGTCAAGAAAGAAAAATTCTTTTATATTTTCTTTTTTTAAAATTTTTCTTATATATCTTTCCAAACCCTCTTCTTTAATATTAATTATTAAAAATTTATGATTAAATTTTTTAATCCAATTATTAAGAGTTTCCCCATCACTCATTGGATCATGATTTAAAACAATTTTATTATTATAACTTCTAACATCTATTTCAACACCGTACTTTATTGGTGTATCAATCAACTGCTTAATTGTATTTTTTCTGTGGCAAATTATTAATGGTTTTAAATACAAAATACTACTTACAATTCTTATTTAATTGAAAACTATAGTTTATAGTCCTTTTTATTAATTTCATTTTATTTTTAAAGCTTGTATTCCAATTTGATAATCCAAATTTTCTTTTGTAAAATTTCACAGGATACCGATAAATTTTTAGTTTTTGTTTTTTAGCATTATAATAAAAAAATAAATCAAATGAAAAATCCAGCGGTATATTATGTAACTTTTTAAGAAATTTTTTATGGATTATATTAGGTTGAGCATTAATATCCCAAAAAATTTTTTTTAATAAGACCATTTCAAAAACAGACATTGCAGTTGTAAAAAAAATATCTGTAAGCGGTCTACCTAATCTAATTCCTTTAATAAAGATTTTTGTAGACAATTCTTTTTTATATTTTTCAAACCCTAAAATTACATCGTAAGGATCAGTTTGTAAATCAGCATGTGTCCATGCTATAAAGATCCCTTTGGCTTTTTTTAAACCTTGAAGAATACCATTTCCATAACCTATATTTTTTTTTAATTTGATTATTTTAAGAAAATTATAACTTTTCTTTAAATTTACCAATATTGATTGTGTTGAATCATTAGAACCATTATTTACTATAATTAATTCTATATCTTTACGTTTTAATTTTTTAGAAAATTTTTTTACAAGTATTGGAAGACTTTTTGACTCATTAAAAGATGGAATTACGATAGATAAGTTTATCATTTTAAAAAAGAAAATAATATAATTAATACTATTATTATAAAAATATGAATAAAAAAATGATAGTAAATATAGTTTTAGATATAGGAAAAACTAATACAAAAATTTTTTTATTTAATACAAATAATAAAATAATAAAAACTTATTTTAAAAATTTTCAATCTAAAAAAATAAATAAACATTTATCAATCTTAGATACTGAAAATATTTGGATTTGGTTAAATAAAAGAATTAATTTAATTTTAAAAAAATATGTAATTGGAGAATTAATACCAATCTGCCATGGTTCTGCCATTGCCTTTATTTCAAATAAAGATAAATTACTTCACGGTATAATTGATTATGAAAGTAATTTAGGAAATTTAAATTCAAGTTATAAAAAAATTTTACCGCCATTTTATGAAACTTACACTCCTTTATTAGATGGCGGTTTAAATCTTGGTAAACAAATTTTTTTTTTGTACAAAAAGAAAAAAGAAATTATAAACAACACAAAATATATTTTAAATTACCCTCAATACTGGAATTGGAAATTATGTGGTAAATATAGTTCAGAAATTTCTTATATTGGTTGCCATTCGCATCTTTGGAATTTTAAAAAAAATACTTATTCCTCATTATTAAAAAAGATGAAAATAGAAAAAAAATTTCCAAAGTTTAATAATGCTGGAAAAGATTTAAAAAATTCTTTTTTTAGTCCTAAAACTAGAATTTTAAATGGAATGCATGATACAAATGCTTCATATATTTTATATAAAAAATTATTTTTTAATAAATTTACTCTTATTTCTACTGGCACATGGTTTGTTATTATTAATAATTCTGCAAAAAAAAGTTCTTTAAAATCAAATAAAGATATGTTGGCTAATATAGATATATACGGAAAAACATTACCTACAATTAGACTTATGGGTGGTAGAGAATTTGAAATTTTATGTAAAAAATTTAAAGTTAGTAAAAATTTTAATTTGACATTAAATAAAAGTTCTTTTTCAAATATTTACAGTAATTTAATTTTACCAAGTTTTGCAATGTCCGGACCTTTCAGTAAAAAAAAAGGTATAATTAAGAATTTTTCTGAATTATCAAAAAAGAATAAATACTTGCATATATGCTTATACATTTCGTTTATGATAAATTATTGTCTAGATCTTATATTTAGTAAAAATAATATTATTATTGATGGAACTTTGATTAAAAATAAAGTAATTCTTCAAATATTATCTACTCTTAGAAAAAAACAAAATATTTATATTAATTCCGAAAAATATGGTCCTGCTATTGGAGCTAGTCAATTTTTTAATTCTAATAAAAAAAAAACTTTTACTTTAAATAAGATAAAAAAATTCCACATATCAAATATCGATTTATATTATAAAAAGTGGCTAGATAGAGTTAAGAATTAAGAATGACAAAAAAAATTGGAAAAAAAATATGGATATTCCCGGATGCTTATTTACCTTCAAAAGGCTCATTATATCCTTCATCATCTAAATCAAAAGTTTATGGACACGAATCTCTTTGTATTATCAATCCGAATTTAGTTAAAATAAAATTAGAAATAAATTTTTATTTTGAAAATGATAAACCTATCAAAGGTTTTTATCAATCTGTAGGTGCTGAAAGAAGTTTACATTTAAGATTAGATAAAATTAATATTCCTAATTACGGATCTTTACCAAGAGAAAAACCTTATTCAATAATAGTTAAAAGCGATAAAAACGTTGTTATACAATTATCACGCTTAGATACTACAAGTAAATATAATTCATTTATGTCTGTATTGGGGTGGGGAGATGATGTTTAAAACAATAAGTAAAGAACAAATAGAAAATCATAATAAAAAAAATATTAATAATTTAAAAAAAGATTATGAATTCTTTTTAAAGAAAACTAAAGGTTTGGATATTAATATAAACAACATAAAGAAGGAATTAAAAAATTTCAGTATAGCATTACCATCATGGGGCCTTGGAACTGGAGGTACAAGATTTGGAAAATTTCCAATAGTAGGAGAACCAAATAATATCTTTGAAAAAATTGAAGATTGTGCTGTTATTAATGATTTAATAGGAATTACAAATTCAATATCATTACATTTCCCTTGGGATGATGTTGAAGATTTTAAAGAATTAAAAGAATTTACAAAATCTTATGGATTAAAATTTGATGCAGTAAATTCCAATACTTTTGAAGATTTTAAAGATTATAAACACTCATTTAAATTTGGAAGTTTAACTCACACAGATAAGAGTATTAGAGATAAAGCAATAGAGTTAAATATAGATTGTATAAAAAAAGGAGAAAAAATTGGATCAAAAGCTCTTACGGTTTGGATTCCTGATGGAACTAATTATCCAGGACAACAAGATTTTTCAAAATCATTAGATAGATATATTAATTCGATGAAAAAAATATATTCAAAACTCCCATCAAGTTGGAAGATTTTTATTGAACATAAACCTTTTGAACCTGCATTTTATTCAACAGTAATTAATGATTGGGGCTCAAGTTATTATTGTGCAAAATTACTTGGGAAAAAAGCTTTTTGTTTAATTGACTTAGGACATCACTTACCAAATACAAATATTGAAATGATTGTATCGAGATTAGCAGATATGAAAAAATTAGGAGGGTTTCATTTTAATGATAGTAAATACGGTGATGATGATCTTGATAGCGGGTCAATAAATCCCTTTGCGCTTTTTTTAATTTTTAATGAATTAACAAATGCAAAGAAAAATAAAAAATTAAATTCCATTTCTTATATGATTGATCAATCTCATAATATAACTGACCCTATTGAAAGTTTAATAATGAGTGCAATAGAAATTCAAAGAGCTTTTGCAAAATCACTTTTAATAAATTATAAAATTTTAGAAAAATTTCAGAAGAAAAACGATGCTATATTTTCTTTAAATCATTTAAAAAATGCTTTTAATATTGATGTAACTCCATTATTACAAATGATAAGATATGAGTCAGGAAATGTTATAAATCCTTTAGAATTTTACAGAAATTTTAATTATAGAAAGAAGAAGTCTAAAATAAGAAAAAAAAAATTTGATATATCTGCTACAATACTCTAACTTTTTTTTTATATGGATGTTTATTCCATAAATCAAAATATTTTTGCCAATAAATGAAAGTTTTTAAATCATTAGGCGTCCCCCATGGCAAATAAGAATCAATAAAAAAAATTTTACATTTATATCCAAGCTTTAAAGCATTATTTATACACGTATCTATATAATATTCATTATTAATTAAAGATTTTCTTTCCACCATTTTCTCAATTGAAGATGTTAAATATTTTATTTTTTTAAAAGTAAAAGTACCCAAAACTATTGGGTCTAAACAAGGATTTTTTAATGGTTTTTTTACAGAAATATAATCAATTTTATTTTTTTTTGCTTTAATCCAACTAAATTGATTAGGTTTTCGTACTGCTTCAGAATGTTTTTTAATTGACCATACAATTATGTCAGTTTTAATATCATTAAAAAGTTTAGAAAATTTATTATAATTGAAAATTACACCTGCGTCACAAGAGCCAATAGTTACGGCCATTTCTTTGTTTTCATTTTTTAATCCTTCAAGACACGTTATAGCTTGTCCTTTTGTTAACTTATTTATAGTACTTATGCCTGTTTTAGGTAAAAATTTTTTTATCTTTTTTTTAAGTTTTAAATAAGAATTATTTTTTTTTGATATTATTACTTTAGAAAATTGATGATTTGGATAAGTTAGAATACTTTGTATTAACATTGGTTTTCCTGAAATTTCAATTAAAGGTTTATGTAATTTATAACCTTCAGATATAAATCTTTTACCTTTTCCAGCTGCGGGTATTAATAACAAACCTTTTAATTTTTTTGTTTTTTTTAATTTTTTAATATTCTCAAACTTTTCTGACCAATTTTTATATTCATTAAAATCCTCAGGTGTTCCCCATTGACTAACAAAATTAGTTTCATATAAACCAACTTTTTTTGTGTCTTCAATCATTGGTTTATAAATCATACTTATATATTGTTCACCATTAATACTTAATTTCTTTTTTAATATTTTGTGAAGGTATTTATTAAGAATTTCTTTATTTTTGAAGTAGTAAGTGCCATTTGATGTATATTCTTTTACTGGATTTTTTGTAAAAGGCTTTTTCTCTTGTATATCAACAACTTTCTTTTTTTTTTCTTTTACATAGGCATAATAATGATTGTAAATTGTACTTGGATGAAAATCTTTATAAACAACCACACATCCATCATATTTTTTTTTTATTACAACTTTTTTAAAATTATTGTAATTCCAATAACAGTTAAAATCACAATAATTTATTATTATTGGTTCTTTGTCATTGATATGATTAATTATTTTTGAAACACTAAATACAGGACCAAATTTATGAGAATTAATACCAATTATTTTTCCACTAGGACATTTTTTTTTTAGTATAGAAGCTAATTGTATTTTTTTATTAGATAAATGTTTTTTATTGCAAATAAATAAAAAATTCTTTTCACCTGGAAATAAATCTATAATATGTTCAATAACAAATTTGTTATTTATTTTTAATAAAAATTTTGGGGTTTTAAAACCAGCTTTTTTAAAACGAATGCTTTCTCCTGCCATTGGAATTATTATTTGCATTTATAATCATTAATCCCATACAATATATTATAAATCAATAGAATATCTTTTTTTTAAGAAAGATTAAATTTACGAAATATGACTATAATTGAAAATAAAAAAAAAATTCTTCAAGTTATACCAGCTATGGAGATGGGTGGCGCAGAAGCAGGGACAGTTGAAATTTCAAGCTATATGAAAAAGAAAGGTTGGGATGTAATCGTTGCTTCATCTGGCGGTTCATTAGTAAAAAAATTAAATTTACGAAATATAAGTCATATTAAGCTATCATTAAATTCTAAAAATCCATTAATAATTTTTTTTAATATTTTTAGGATAGCTTGGATTATAAAAAAATATAAAATAAAAATCGTACATGTTAGGAGTAGAGCGCCTGCCTGGAGTACTTATTTTGCTTGCTCAATGCTTAGGGGTATAAAAATAGTTTCTACAGTTCATGGAGCATATAGCAACCAAAACATTTTCAAAAAAATTTATAATTCAATTATGCTGAAGTCGGTAAAGATTATTGCAATCTCAAATTATATTAAAAATTATTTACTTAAAAACTATAAGTTTACAAAAAAAAAGAGGGAGAAAATTGTTATTATTCCTAGAGGAGTAGACTTAGAAAGATTCAATCCAAAAAACATTAATTCTAAAAGACTTTTTTTTCTTTCAAAACTATGGGATTTACCCGATGGAATACCAGTTATATTATTTCCATCAAGAATAGCTCCATTTAAAGGTCATAAAACTCTTTTAAAAGCAATTTCATTATTAAAAAAAGAATTAGAAATTAAATTTATTTGTTTAATAACTGGGTTACCAAAAAAAAATTCTAATTATATAAGTGAAATAAATTCAATTATTGAGGATAATGGTCTTTCTGAATATGTAAAGTTTACCGGTTCATGTGCGGATATGCCAGCAGCATATAAAATATCTGATATTGTAGTATCCCCAGCCAATAAACCCGAAGGATTTGGTAGAATAATTATTGAATCTCAATCAATGAACATACCAGTAATTGCTAGTGCACATGGTGGTTCATTAGAACTAATTAAAAATAATTATAATGGATTTCTTTTTAAACCTAATAATGAACATGATTTAGCAGATAAATTAAAATATTTACTTTTTTTATCTAAAAATGAAAGAGATATAATTATCAAGAGAGCAAATATATTGGTTAGAAAAAAATATAATATTGATAAAATGTGTGATTTGAATTTTAAATTATACAATTCTATAATCAATTAAAATATACAAGATGGTTTCAAAAAAAAAAAATCTTTTAATTATTAAACATGGTGCTCTTGGTGATTTCATTTTATCTTTTGGACCTTTTAAAGCTATAAGAAATTATCACACAAATGATCATATAGTTTTATTAACTACTAATGCTTTTAAAGAATTTGCAAAAGAAAGTAATTATTTTAATGAAATAATTGTAGATGACAGACCACCTATTTGGAATATAAAAAAAATATTTAAATTAGCTAATTTATTAAGAAAAAAAAATTTTTTTAGAATTTATGATCTGCAAACATCTCAAAGAAGTTCTTTTTATTATAATTTTTTTAAAATGAAAGATTATGTAGAATGGTCAGGAAATGCTTTTGGATGTACACATCCAGACAATAATCCTGATAGAAATAAAATTCATACAATAGAAAGACATAAAATCCAATTAGCAGAGATTGGAATTAAGAATATAAAATTGAGTGATTTATCTTGGGTTAAAAGTATTAACAATTTTAGAATTAATAAACCCTATATATTATTCTCTCCAGGCGCATCACCACATAGGCCAAAAAAAATATGGCCAGAAAAAAATTATGTAGAAATAGCAAAAAAATTTCTCCGAAGAAAAATAACACCAGTGATATTAGGTAATTCTCAGGATTTAGATATAGCAAATTTTATTTCAATGAATGCAAGCGGATGTATAAACTTAGTTAATAAAACAACAATTCAAGATCTTTGTTGTTTAGCCCGAGATGCACAATTAGCTATTGGAAATGATACTGGCCCTATGCACGTATTTTCAATGAGTGGTTGTCATTCATTAGTTTTATTTTCAGATGATTCTAATCCTAATAGATGTGCCCCTAGGTCGATAAGTAAAAAAAAATTAGTAAGGATTATACAAAAAAAAGACTTAAGAAATCTTGAGGTAAATGAAGTTTTACATTGTTTACGTAATGACTTTAGATACGATTTTTAATTTGTTATAATTTGACTATTATGGTTTCAATAAAACTTCCTGATGGTTCAAAAAAAAGTTTTTCTAGTTCAATAAATGGTAATGAACTTGCAAAAAGTATAAGTTCAAGTTTATCAAAATCGGCAATTGCAGTTTCAATTAATGGAGAATTAAAAGATCTTCATTATGAAATGAATAAAGATTGTGATGCGGAAATTATTACTAAAGATAGTGATTCAGGAATTGAAATACTTAGACATGATGCAGCACATGTTATGGCTGAGGCCGTAAAGTCTTTATTTCCTGATGTACAAGTTACAATTGGTCCAGCTATAGAAAATGGTTTTTATTACGATTTTTCAAAAAAGGAACCTTTTTCTCCTGATGACTTAATAAAAATAGAAAAAAAAATGTTAGAAATAATTAATAAAAATGAACCATTTAAAAGAGAGGTTTGGGATAGAAAAAAAGCAATTAATTATTTTAAAGATCAAGGTGAAATATATAAAACTGAGATTATAAAAGATATTCCAAATAAGGAAGAAATTTCAATTTATAAACAAGGTAAATTTCTTGATCTTTGTAAGGGGCCTCATTCTCCATCAACGGGAAAAATTGGAAAATTCTTTAAACTTATTAAATTAGCAGGCGCTTATTGGAGAGGGGACTCTAATAATGAAATGCTACAAAGGATTTATGGCACAGCCTGGTTAACAAAAAAAGATTTAGATAATTATCTTAATATTTTAGAAGAAGCTGAAAAAAGAGATCATAGAAAATTAGGTCGTGAAATGAACTTATTTCATTTTCAAGAAGAAAGTCCTGGATCTATTTTTTGGCATAGTAAAGGCTGGGATGTTTTTATGAGATTACAAAATTATTTGAGGGAAAAACAAACAGAAGCAGGATATGAAGAAATAAATACACCAGATATGTTAGATAGATCCTTGTGGGAAAAATCAGGACACTGGGAAAAATTTAAGGAAAACATGTTTACAATTAATACTAAAGACAAAAGAATTTTTGCACTTAAACCAATGAATTGTCCAGGTTGTATACAAATTTTTAATCAAGGTATAAAAAGTTATAAAGACTTACCAATTAAGATCTCAGAATTTGGAAAAGTTCACAGATTTGAACCCTCTGGTGCAGTACATGGAATGATGAGGGTTAGATCTTTTACTCAAGACGACGCACATATATTTTGCACTGAAGATCAAATAACTCAAGAATGTATTGAAGTTACAAATTTAATTTTAAAAATATATAAGGATTTTGGATTTTCAAATATAAAAATTAATTTTTCTGACAGACCAAAAAAAAGAGTTGGTGAAAATAAAATATGGGATAAATCAGAAAAAGCTTTATTGAAAGCTGCAAAAGAAGCAGGTGTAGAATATACAATTAATAAAGGTGAAGGTGCCTTTTATGGACCAAAAATTGATTTTACTTTGAGAGATGCAATAAATAGAGAATGGCAATGTGGAACAGTTCAAGTAGATTTTAATTTACCAGAAAGATTAAACGCAAATTATATTGATGAAAAAGGTAATAAAAAAAAACCTGTATTAATTCACAGAGCATTATTTGGATCTCTTGAAAGATTTTTAGGTATATTAATTGAGCATTATAATGGAAAATTTCCATTTTGGTTGGCACCGACTCAAATTGCTGTTTGTACTATAACAGAAAAATTTAATGATTATGGTAAGAAAGTTTGTGAAAAATTAAAAGAAGTGGGTTTAAAACTTGAATTTGATTCGAGAAATGAAAAGATTAATTATAAGATAAGAGAACATAGCCATAAAAAAGTACCTGTAATATTTATTATTGGCGAAAAGGAAGAAAAAGAAAATTCTGTTACAATTAGAGAATTATCTGTTGAAAATCAAAAATTTTTAGAAATAGATAAAGCAATTCAACATATAAAAAAAAAAATTTGAAAAAATTATAATTTAATAGATAATTTAGTTATTAAAAATTAAAAAAAAGGAGAAATAGAATAATACAAATACAACGTAAGAGATTTTACAAACCACGTGGTCCACGAGTTAATCATTATATAAAAGCGGATAAAATAAAGTTAATTGATCATCAAGGAGAAATGCTAGGTGTATTTTCAGTTGATGATGGTATAAAAAAAGCAAAAGATATTGGACTTGATTTAGTTGAAATATCGCCAAATACTAGCCCTCCGATTTGTAAGATATTGGATTTAGGAAAATATAAATATCAACAACAAAAAAAACAAAACAAACAAAAAAAAAAACAAAAGATTTCTATTACTAAAGAAGTTCGTTTTAGACCTGGAATTGATAATCATGATTATGAAATTAAAATGAAACGTATTCAAAAATTTTTACAAAAAGGAGATAAAGTTAAAGTTACTTTAAGGTGGAAAGGTAGAGAATTTTATGGAAATAGAGATTTAGGAAAAAATCTTTTTGTTCGAATAAAAGAAGACATAAAAGAAATTGCTACCATAGAGCAAGAACCAAAAATGTTGGGAAGACAATTAGTAATGGTGTTAAATCCAAACAATTAATTTATTGATTTTCGTTTAAATACTAAGTATATTTCTAATTTTTTAAGGTTATTTTAATGCCAAAACTTAAGACGAGAAGTGCAGCGAAAAAAAGATTTACTTTTACAGCTTCAGGTAAACTTAAAAGAAACTATGCTTTTAAAAGACATAATTTAAGAAAAAGATCTCAGTCTATGAAAAGAAAAGCGAGAGGCACAACAATTTTAAAAAAATCTGATTTCCAAACTATTAAGAATTTTTTACCATATAATAATTAATATATAAATGGCCAGAATTAAAAGAAGCGTACAAGCAAGAGCAAAACATAGAAAAATAATTAAATTAGCTAAAGGATATCGAGGCAGATCAAAGAATGTTTTCAGAATCGCTGTTGAGAAAGTAGAAAAAGGATTGCAGTACGCATATCGAGATCGAAGAACAAAAAAAAGAAATTTTAGAGGTTTATGGATACAAAGAATAAATGCTGGTGTTAGAGAACATGGTATGAGTTATAGCCAATTTATTAATGGAGTGAAAAAAGCAGAAATCGATATTGATAGAAAAATTCTAGCTGATATTGCTAAAAATAACCCAACTACATTTAAATTTATTGTAGATAAAATCAGACAAACGAAATAAAAAAAAAATTAATAAAAAACTCTTTATAAAACTGCTAAAATAAATTTTTTATAAGAGTTTTTTTTAATCTATGTCAGAAGAATTAGAAAATCTAGAAAAACAAATAGAAGAAAAGATAACTAATGCTACTACTTTAGATGAATTAAATTCTATTAGAGTAGAAGTTTTTGGTAAAAAAGGTTTAATTACTAATCATTTAAAGTCTTTAACTGAATTACCTGAAAATGAAAGAAAAGAAAAAGGAAAAAAAATTAACAATGTTAAAAATAAAATTAACACGCTACTTCAGCAAAAAAATAAAAATTTAAGCGATAGTGAAATTTCACAAAAATTGCAAAAAGAACAAGTGGATATAACATTATCAACTAGACCATTTGAAGAAGGCAAGTTAAATCCGATTACTCAAACTATAGCAGAGGTTTCAACGATTTTTCAGAAAATGGGATTTGAAACAGCTCTAGGGCCAGACATTGAGGATGATTATCATAATTTTACTGCTTTAAATATTCCCCCAGAACATCCTGCTCGTCAACTACATGATACTTTTTATTTAAAAGGTAAAAATAATAAACTTTTAAGAACTCATACATCGCCAGTTCAAATTAGAACATTAGAAAAGAAAAAACCCCCATTAAAGATTATAGCACCAGGAAGAACATACCGTGCTGATTCAGATATAACACATACTCCTATGTTTCACCAAGTTGAAGGATTATGTTTAGATAAAGATATAAATATGAGTCATTTAAAAGGGTGTATTATGGATTTTTGTCGAGAATTTTTTGAAATAAATGATTTGCCAGTAAGATTTAGACCTAGTTTTTTTCCATTTACAGAACCATCCGCAGAAGTTGATATAGGTTGTTTTAAAGACAAAAAAAAAATTAAAATAGGAAGCGGTGGGAGTTGGCTTGAAATTATGGGCTGCGGTATGGTTCATACTAAAGTTTTAAAATACTCCAAAGTAGATGCTAGTAAATATCAAGGATTTGCATTTGGGTTAGGGGTTGAAAGATTAGCAATGTTAAAATATGGAATTTCTGATTTAAGAAGTTTTTTTGACTCAGATATTAAATGGTTAAATAACTTTGGATTCTCAATTTTTGAAAATATAGAAAAAATTTAAAAAAATGAAATTTACACTTTCTTGGTTGCAAAAATATTTAAAAACAAAAAAAAGCCTTAGTAATATTTGTGAAAAGCTAACAATGCTGGGTATAGAGGTTGCAGAAGTTATTGACAATCAAAATTTTTTTAAACAATTTAAAATTGCAGAAGTTACTGATGTTCAAAACCACCCTAATGCTGATCGATTAAAGTTATGTAAAGTAAATGATGGTAAATTTAATTTAAGTATTGTTTGTGGAGCGCCTAATGTGAAAAAAGGTATGAAAGTAGTACTTGCGCCTATAGGTACAAAAATGCTAGATGAAGATTTTGTAATTCAAAAATCAAAAATACGCGGAGTTGAGAGCGAAGGAATGCTTTGTTCTGAAAAAGAGATTGGTCTTGGAATTGACAGCGATGGAATAATACATTTAGAGGAAAAAGCAAAAACGGGCAATTTATTATCAAGTCTTTACCCTTCAGAAAAAATTATTGATGTAGAAATTACTCCAAATAGATCTGATTGTTTAGGAGTTTATGGTATTGCAAGAGACCTAGCGGCAAGCGGCGAAGGAACTTTTATAGAAAAAAAAATTTCTAAAGTTAAAGGTAAATTTAAAAGTAAAATCAATATAAAGATTTCTAAAGAAGCTAAATCAACTTGTCCAGTATTTTATGGACGTTATATAAAAAATGTAAAAAATTGTCAAAGTCCTGATTGGTTAAAAAAACAGTTACAAGCAGTAGGATTAAAACCTATTTCAGCTTTAGTTGATATTACTAATTATTTAACTATTGATTGTAATAGACCTTTACATGTATTTGATGCCGATAAAATAAATGGAAATTTAGAAATTTTTTTGGCAAAGGGCGGGGAAAATTTAAAAACTTTGGATGAACAAGATTATAAGTTATCCAAAGAAATGATAGCTATTAAAGATAACAAAAATTTATTAAGTATTGCAGGAATTATTGGGGGCGTGTCTTCAATGTGCGAATTAAATACTAAAAATATATTTTTAGAGTCTGCATATTTTGACCCTGTATCTGTAGCAAAAACCGGTAGATTATTAAATATAGAAACAGATGCAAGATATCGATTTGAAAGAGGAGTAGATCCAGAAAGTGTTTCTATTGGAATAGAAGAGGCAACAGAGTTAATATTAAAAATTTGTGGTGGTGAAGTTAGCGAAGTTACTTCTGACGGAAAAATCCCAATAAATAAAAAAAAAATTATTTTTGATATAAATAAAATTGAAAATTTTACCGGATTAAAAATTTCAGATAAAATTTTTCAAAGTATTTTAAATAAGTTGGGCTTTGAAGTTTCAAAAAACGGATCTAAATATAAACTATCCCCACCTACCTGGAGACATGATATTGAAAATGAGGCAGATATTATTGAAGAAATTGTTCGTATTTATGGTTATGATAAAATTCCATCTCAGTCCATATACATTAGTAATGAAAAAAAAGTAAATAATCTTTGTCAAACTAGAGAATTAAATATAAAGAGATCTTTAGTACAAAGAGGATTAACAGAAACAGTAACATGGTCTTTTATGTCAAATAAAAATGCAAAAATTTTTGGTATGAATGATAATTTGGAGATACAAAATCCAATTAGTAGCGATTTAGATGTTATGAGGCAATCAATAATTCCTAACCTTTTAGATGCTGTACGTTATAATATTGATAATGGAGAAGAAAAAGTTTGTCTATTTGAATTAGGGCCAATTTTTGATAGTAAATTTGAGAACAATCAACAAATATTTTTATCAGGAATAAGGTGTGGTCAAAGCAAAAAACATTGGTTGAAAAAAGAAAGACCATATGACATTTTTGATGTAAAACTCGATTTAGAAACAATTCTTAGATGCTGTAAACTTCCACCAAAATCATATGTATTAAATAATGATGCCCCAAATTATTATCATACAGGAAAATCTGGCTCTATAAATTTTTTAAATAAATCTAAGGGAGGTTTTTTTGGTGAAATCCATCCTGATATAATAAAACAATTTCAAATTAATTCTCCTGTTTATGCTTTTGAATTAAATCTAAATACTTTGCCACATGAATTTGTAGAAAATAAAAAAGTTTTTAATAGTAAAAATTTTCAAAAAGTTGAAAGAGATTTTGCATTTATTCTTGATAAAAAAATTCAATCACAAGTTATAATTGATTTAATTAATAAAGAAGAAAGTAAATTAATTAGCGAAGTTAATATTTTTGATGTATACGAAGGAGAAGGTATACCAGAGGGAAAAAAATCTATAGCTGTTTCAATAGTTTTACAACCTGAAGATAGAACTTTAAAAGATGCGGAAATAGAAATAATTTGTAAAAATATTATTTCAAATGTTGTAGAAAACACTGGTGCAATTCTAAGAAAAAAATAATCTGATATGAAAATTTCTAATATTAGAAACTTTGCTATTATTGCACATATAGATCATGGCAAATCAACTTTAGCTGATAGGCTAATACAATTTTGCGGGGGAATATCACAAAGAGAATTTAGAGAACAATTGTTAGATTCTATGGATATTGAAAGAGAAAGAGGAATTACTATCAAAGCTCAAACAGTGCAGCTAAATTATAAATATGATAATGAAGAATATAAATTAAATTTAATTGATACCCCAGGCCATGTAGATTTTTCTTACGAAGTAAGTAGGTCTTTAGCAGCTTGTGAAGGGTCAATTTTAGTTGTAGATAGTACTCAAGGAGTTGAAGCTCAAACTTTGGCAAATTCCTATCAAGCTATTTCTAATAATCACGAAATAATACCCGTTCTTAATAAAATGGATTTACCAGCAGCAAATCCTGAGAACGCTATTAAACAAATTGAAGATATAATAGGTATTGAAGCAAAAGATGCAATAAAGATATCTGCTAAGACAGGAAAAGGTGTAGAGGATTTATTAAATTTATTGGTTAAAAATTTACCAGCACCTGAAGGCATTGATGAAAACCCACTTCAAGTTTTTGTTATTGATAGTTGGTATGACAAATATCTTGGAGTTATTACTTTGGTTAGAATTAAAGATGGAATTCTTAAAGTTGGACAAAAAATTCAAATGATGTCCAATAAAGTTTGCTATGAAATAGAAAAAGTTGGGATTTTTACACCTAAAATAAAATATGTAAATAAATTAACTGCGGGTGAAATAGGATTTCTTACAGCTGGTATTAAAAGAGTAGCAGATTGTAAAATTGGAGATACATTAACTGAAGAAAAAAAACCATGCAATAAAGTACTTCCAGGATTTAAACCTTCTCAACCTGTTGTTTTTTGTGGTTTGTTTCCATATGACAGTTCTCAATTTAATGATTTTAAAGATAGTTTAGAAAAACTAAGTTTAAATGATTCTAGTTTTTCATATGAGCAAGAATCTTCTGCAGCTTTAGGCCAAGGTTTTCGTTGCGGTTTTTTAGGGTTATTACATATGGAAGTAATAAGAGAAAGATTAGAAAGAGAGTTTAATATTCAACTTATAACCACAGCTCCTAGTGTAGTTTATCAGGTAACTGATAATAATAATAAAATTAAAAAAATACAAAATCCAATTGAGTTTCCAGATCCATCTTTAATAAAAAAAATGGAAGAACCCTGGATTATTTCTACAATTATTGTTCCACAAAATTATTTAGGAAATGTTTTTAAACTATGTGAATCAAGAAGAGGAGAACAAATTGAACATAATTTTATGGGTAAAACTGCAGTAGTTAAATATAGATTACCTTTGGCTGAAACTATTATTGATTTTTACGATCGTTTAAAATCTGTAACAACTGGTTATGCAAGTTTTGATTACCAAATAGAGGGATATAAGGAAAGTAAATTAATTAAGTTAAATATTTTAGTTAATCAAGAAATTGTTGAACCGCTCTCAATTATTATCCATGCTTCTCATGCGGAACAAAGAGGAAGAGAGATATGCAAAAGATTAAAAGAGGTTCTTCCTCGTCAGCAATATAAATTACCAATTCAATCTGCTATAGGTGGAAAAATTATTGCAAGAGAAACAGTTCCTGCTTATAGAAAAGATGTAACAGGAAGTTTGTATGGTGGAGATAGAACAAGAAAAGATAAATTATTAAAAAAACAAAAAAAAGGAAAACAACGATTAAAACAATTTGGTAAAGTTGATATTCCTCAATCTGCTTTTTTAGAAGCTCTTAAAACTAGCGAAAATAATAAATAATATTATTATATATTTATTGTGGACAGGTGTCAGAGTGGTCGATTGTGCATCCTTGGAAAGGATGTGTTCTAGCAATAGAACCGGGAGTTCGAATCTCCCCCTGTCCGCCAAATAACGTGCCCCCTACGAGTTTCGAACTCGTGTTTTCGCGTTGAGAACGCGACGTCCTAGACCACTAGACGAAGGGGACAGAATATTTAAGATTCAAGTATCCTATATTCTAAAAAAATTAGAAGAAAAATAAAAAAAATATATTTCAGGGAATTATATTTGTTTTATATTAACAGCACTTTGTCTACCATTTTCGTCTTCAACATCATATGATATTTTATCACCTTCATTGAGAACGGAAATGTTGGCTTTTTGCAAGGCAGTGATGTGTAAAAACATATCTTTCTCATCATCGTCTTGATCAATAAAACCATAGCCTTTTTTTGGATTAAACCATTTGACTTTGCCGGTTTTTGAACTCATGTAATCGTATCTCTATAGTAAAAAATTAATAAAGTAATAATTAAACCATTTAAGCAATAATTTAATTTAATGCAATACTTTTTAATTAAAAAAAGACTTTATTTTATTTAAAAAATTTTTGTTATTTTTCCGTATAGTTTGTAAGATATTTTAATGGTTCTAAGAAGTGTAATTAGAAATTTTGTTAGATTAGAATCTTCAAGCGGTATAATTCTTCTTATCGCAGGAGTGATTGCTTTAATTTTAAGTAATTCAAATTTCGCTGATTGGTTCAATCATATTCTTCATTTAAAATTAAATTTCGGGACTAACTTACCATTATTTTATAAATCTATCCAACATTGGGTAAATGATGGTTTGATGGTTATATTTTTTTTTGTAGTTGGTTTAGAAATTAAAAGAGAATTCCTAGAAGGGGAACTTTCTATGCCATCACAAGCAATTTTACCAGTTATTGCTGCAGTGGGCGGCATGGCAGTTCCAGCAATCTTTTATTTATTGTTTAATTTTAATGATTCTGAAACATTCCAAGGATGGGCTGTGCCTGCAGCAACTGACATTGCTTTTTCTTTAGGTGTTCTTAGTCTTCTTGGAAAAAGAGTTCCAATATCATTAAAAATTTTTTTAATGGCGCTTGCAATTATTGATGATTTAGGAGCTATTATAATTATAGCATTATTTTATAGTTCGGATTTAGAACTACTTTCTTTATTTGTTGTTTTTTTTATTTTATTTTTTCTTTATCTGTGCAATAAAAAAAACTTACAAAATATTTGGATATATATTTTTCTTGGCTTCTTGCTTTGGATTTTTATTCAAAATGCAGGAATTCATGCAACCGTCTCAGGAGTTTTGTTAGCAATATTTCTCCCTCATGAAAAAACAAAACAAGGATCTTTGCTTACTTGTGCTGAAAACAAACTTCATCCTTGGGTTGCTTATTTAATTATGCCATTGTTTGCTCTAACTAACGCAGGAGTTTATTTGGGTGATGTATCTCTAGCATCTTTATCTAAGCCTGTTCCTCTGGGAATTATGACAGGGCTTTTTTTTGGCAAGCAAATTGGAGTTTTTTTTACAACTTTTTTATTAATAAAAATGGGCTATGCAAGGCTACCTTCAGGTTCTAATTGGATTCAAATGTATGGTATTGCAGTATTAACCGGAATAGGATTTACGATGGCAATGTTTATAAATTTTTTGGCATTTGATAGCGACATATATATAAATCAAGCCAAAATAGCAATCTTGATTGCTTCATTTGTGTCCGCAGTTTTAGGTTACATCTTACTTAATTTCAAGAGCAGCAGAAATTAATTGCTTTGTATATTTCTGTTTAGGTGATTTAAATATTTGATTAGAATTCCCGCTTTCAACAACTTTACCATTTTTTAAAACAATTAATTGATGGGCAAGTGATCTCACAACTCTTAAATCATGGGAAATAAACACATAACCCAAATTATTTTCTTTTTGTAATTTTTTTAAAAGGTCAATAATTTGTGATTGAACAGATAAATCTAATGCAGATGTTGGTTCATCTAGAATAAGAAAACGTGGTTTTAAAACAATAGCTCTTGCTATTGCAATACGTTGCCTTTGACCCCCACTAAATTCATGAGGATAACGATTTATAATAGTTGTACCAAGTTCAACTTTTCTTAATGTATCTAAAATTAACTTTTCTCGCTCTATTTTAGTTAGATCTTTCTTATGAATTTCTAATCCTTCCCCTATAATTTCTTTTATACTAAGCCTTGGTGATAAAGATCCGAATGGGTCCTGGAAAACGACTTGAATCTCACTTCTTAATGGTTTCATTTGTTTAAAATCAAATTTATTAATACTTAATTTCTGTTTTTTTTGAAAAAAATTAATTTCTCCACTACTTTTTATTAATCTAAGAACAGCCATACCTAAAGTTGTCTTCCCTGACCCTGATTCCCCAACTATTCCTAATGTTTGTCCTTCAAAGACATTTATGTTTACTTTATTGACGGCTTTTATAAAACCAGATGTTCTTTTTAAAAAACCTCTTTTTATTGGAAACCATACTTTTAATTCTTTTGTTGATAATAAAGGATTTTTACTTTTAATTTTAACGGGTTTTCCTTTTGGTTCTGAGGCTAGAAGTTTTTTAGTATAGATATGTTTAGGTTTAGAAAAAATTAATTTTGTTTTTCCAGATTCAACAATTTTTCCATCTGTCATAACAACGACTTTGTCTGTTATATTTTTAACTATTGTTAAATCATGAGTGATTACTATTAAACTCATTTTTAATTTAGTTTGTAATTTTTTTAATAAGTTTAAAATTTGTGCTTGAATAGTTACATCTAAAGCAGTAGTTGGCTCGTCAGCAATTAATAAATCTGGATCATTTGCAAGGGCCATTGCAATCATAACTCTTTGTTTTTGACCACCTGATAATTGGTGCGGGTAATCTTTTAATCTATTTTTTCCATCTTTAAAACCTACTAAATCTAAAAGTTCTATAGTTTTATCTTCAGCTTCTTTATTGGACAATTTTTTATGTAAGAAAAGTACTTCAGTTATTTGTTTTTTGATGTTATGGAGTGGATTAAGAGAGGTCATAGGTTCTTGGAAGATCATAGATATATGGTTTCCTCTAATTTTTTGTAATTCTTCTTCATTTGATTTTAAAATATTCTTATTTTTATAAAAAATTTCACCTGATGGATGAAAAGCTTTTGGATAAGGTAATAATTTGAGAACTGAAAGAGCCGTAACAGATTTACCACTTCCTGATTCTCCAACAATTCCAAGCGCTTCTCCTTTTGCAACATTTAAAGAAATATTTTTTACTGCTTTAGTAATTTTATTTTCAACATTAAAAGAAACTGATAAATTTTTTATTTTTAAAAGATTATCCATTATTCATTAATTCCTTTGTTCTAAATATTTTTTTGGGTCAAAAGCATCACGAACTGCTTCACCAACAAAAATTAACAAACTAAGCATAACTCCCAAAGTTATAAATACAGTAATGCCTAACCAAGGAGCATTTAAATTTGCTTTTCCTTGTGCTAATAATTCTCCTAAGCTTGGAGATCCAGGAGGCAACCCAAACCCTAGAAAATCTAGGCTTGTCAGTGTAGTAATTGATCCATTTAAAATAAAAGGTAAAAAAGTTAAAGTTGCAACCATTGCATTTGGAAGTATGTGTCTTTTCATTATTGTTAGATTGCCTAGTCCCAGTGCACGAGCTGCATGGACATATTCAAAGTTTCTCGTTCTAAGAAATTCTGCTCTTACTACACCAACCAAAGACATCCATGAAAATAACAACATAATTCCCAAGAGCCAAAAAATATTTGGTTCTACAATACTTGCTAGGATTATTAATATATATAAGACTGGTAATCCAGACCAGATCTCAATAATTCTTTGAAATATAAGATCTGTTATACCACCAAAGAAACCTTGAACTGCACCAGCCGCAATACCAATTACGGAACTAAAAAGTGTTAATGATAAGCCAAATAAAACACTTATGCGAAAACCATAAATCAACCTGGCTAATACATCTCGGCCCTGATCATCGGTGCCAAGTAAATTTTCTGTGTCAGGAGCAGAGGGCGCGGGAGTTGGAATTAAATAATTAATAGTATCATGTGAATAGGGAATTATTGGCCATATCATCCAGCCATCATTTTTTATTTTTTCTTTTATATAGGGGTCTTTATAATCAGCATAAGTTTCAAAATCACCATCGAAAGTTTTTTCTGTATAATTTTTAAAAATCGGAAAATAAAAAGAATTATCATATTTTACTAGTAGAGGCTTATCGTTTGATATAAATTCTGCAAAAAGAGTGAAAAAGAATAAAAATAAAAAGATTTTAAAAGATCTGTAACCTCTCTTATTAGACTTAAAATTTTGAAGTCTTCTGTAATTTATTTCGGATATATTAAAACCAAGCATTATTAAGTATCCCTTGTTTCAAAATCAATTCGAGGATCAATTACAACATAAGTTAAATCAGTGATTAAATGTAAAATTAGTCCGAACAAGGTGAAGATGAATAAGGTTCCAAACACGACTGGGTAGTCTCTATTTAAAACTGATTCATACCCAAGAAGACCAAGACCATCAAGTGAAAATATAACTTCTATAAGTAAAGCTCCAGTAAAGAGCACAGATATAAATGCAGCGGGGAAACCAGCTATCACTATTAACATAGCATTTCTAAAAACATGCCCGTATAAAACTTTTTTCTCTGAAAGGCCTTTTGCTTTTGCAGTAGATACATATAATTTACTAATTTCATCCATAAAAGAATTTTTAGTAAGCATAGTAAGTGTTGCAAAACCTGCAATGACCAGACTTGCGACAGGTAGAGTTATATGCCACAAATAATCTAGAATTTTTTCAAACCAATTTAAACTTTCCCAATTACTTGAAATTAAACCTCGTAATGGGAAAATGTCTAAGAAACTTCCTCCGGCTAAAAAGACAACTAAGGCTATAGCAAATAAAAACGAGGGAATAGCATACCCAATTATAATTGCTGTACTTGTCCAGATATCAAATTCAGAACCATCTCTGACAGCTTTTCTAATACCAAGTGGAATTGAAATTAAATAAACAATTAAAGTTGTCCAAAGGCCTAGAGAAATAGAAACTGGCATTTTTTCAATTATAAGATCAATTACTTTTTTTCCTTTGAAATAACTTTCACCAAAATCAAATTTTAGATAATTTTTTAACATGATAAAGAAACGTTCATGTGCAGGTTTATCAAAACCATAATATTTTTCTAATTCAGCAATAAATTCCGGATCAAGACCTTGAGATCCTCTATACTTGCTAGATGCATCACTAGACTGATTTGTTTGAATTCCTGTACTTTGTGAAGAAACATCACCTTTATCAGTTCCAGCAATTCTAGAAGTAGAATCTATATTATGTCCTTTGATTTGAGAAATTATTTGCTCTACGGGACCACCAGGTGCTGCTTGTACAATTATGAAGTTTATAAGCAGTATACCTAGTAGAGTAGGAATAATCAGTAAAAGCCTTCTTATGATATAAGACAACATATATAAATAATTATATTATTTTATTACAGTTTCTAATAGTTTAACCCTCTTACTATCGTACCACCAGGTATCTATTCCCAAATCATATTTTGGTTTTATTTTGGGTTGTCCGAATTTATCCCAATAAGCAATCCTAAAATTTTGTATGTGCCAATGGGGTACAACATAATATCCAAATAATAAAAATCTATCTAGAGCTTTAGTAGCAGATATTAAATCTTCTCTATTTTTAGCAGCAATTATTTTATCAATTAAAAAATCGACAGCAGGGCTAGATACACCTGAATAATTTCTGCTTCCATTTATTGTAGCAGAAGTAGAATTCCAAAAGTCTCTTTGTTCATTACCAGGGCTTAGACTTTGCCCTAGGCTTATAACAGTCATATCAAATGAAAAAGATTCGAGTCTTCTTTCGTATTGAGCACTATCAACTGTTCTTACTTTTGCTTCTATACCAATTTTTTTTAAGTTTCTAGCGTATGGTAAAGCAATCCTTTCAAATTCAGGACTAACTAAAAGTATTGTAAATTTTAATGGCATGCCAGTTTCTTTATTTATTCTTTTACCATCTTTAATAATCCAGCCGGCGTCATAAAGCAATTTATCCGCAATTCTTAAATTCTTTCTTACATCACCCGAACCATTATTTATAGGATTTTCATAAATTGTATTAAAAATTTCATTTGGTAATTGATTTTTAAATGAATCTAATAATTCTAATTCTTCTTTAGATGGCAGATCTGACGAAGCCAAGTCAGAATTTGAAAAGAAGCTAGATGTTCTTTTATATTGGTCAAAAAATAATATTTTATTAGTCCATTCAAAATCAAATGCGTAATTAAGAGCTTTTCTAACAACACGATCTTTAAAAATTTCTTTTCTTGTATTTATGAAGAAACCTTGCATTCCTGTTGGAATTTCATGTTTCACTGACTCTTTTTTTACATGACCATTTTCTATTGCATTAAAATTATAAGCATTGGCCCATCTTTTTGCTTGGTTTTCTTGTCTAAAATCATAGTCTCCACTTTTAAACGCTTCTAATGCAACTGTAGCATCACGAAAGTATTCTATTATTACTTTTTGAAAATTAAACCTTCCCTTATTAACTGAAAGATTTTTTCCCCAATAATCATCTACTCTTTCAAATTCAATTGTTCTTCCTGCTTTAAAATTTTTTACTCGGTAGGGTCCAGATCCAACAGGATTTTCTAATAAAATATCTTCAAATTTATCTTCCCAATATTTTTTGGACAATATTTTCATTTGTCCTATGATTAATGGAAGTTCTAAATTACGCTCACCTTGAAAAATAAATTTTACCTCATTATCACTAATTTTTTCTGCAGTTTTAACATTTCCATAATAAAATTTAAAGAAAGGATGTCCTTTTTCTTTTAATGTATTCAAAGTCCAAATAACATCTTCTACTCTAATCGGATTTCCGTCATGAAATTTAGCCTCTTTTCTAATTTTGAAGATTACCCAAGATCTATCTTCAGGAACACTTATGGACTCAGCTACTAAACCGTACATTGTGAAAGGTTCATCAAAGGATTGTATTAATAAACTGTCATGAACTTGAGATAAATTTACAACAGGGCTTCCTTTTAAAATAAAATTATTTAGAGTGTCAAAACTTCCAATTTGATGAAGTTTAATTGACCCACCTTTTGGAGCATCAAAATTTACATAATTAAAATGTTTGAAATCTGCATTATATTTTGGTATTCCATGCATGCTGATCGCATGAGCATTTTCTAATTTTTCAATTGCAAAACTATTAGAAAAAAATAAAAAAAATATATAAAAACTCAAAAAAATTTTCATTTTATTTTTTGAATTATTTTTAGAAGTTGTTTATGAATTTTAGGATCACCTGCGGCTAAAATTCTTCCGTCACTATCTAGATTTAAATCATTTCCATTCCAGTCTGTAAATTTCCCCCCAGCTCCTGAAATAATAGCTACGCTTGCTATATAATCATAAGGTTTAAGATTGGCTTCTAATAAAACATCAACAAAACCTAAAGCCATTAATCCATGAGCATAACAATCTGCGCCGAACAGTGTTTCACCTATTTTAGCTCTTACACCTTTGTATACTCTTTGATTTTTTCCTATAAACATCAAAGGAGAGGTTGAGTACATTTTTGACCCTTTTAGTTTTTTACAATTTCTTGTTTTAACTTTTACATTATTATATCTTGTTTCATTATTTGCTATTCCCACCCAACGTTCTTTTAAGATTGGTTGGTTTAAAATTCCAAGATATGGTTTATTATTTTTCATTAATCCTATTAAAGTTCCGAAAAGAGGTTTACCAGTAACAAATGATTTTGTTCCATCTAACGGATCAATTACCCATGTATATTCGTTATTTACATTAAGTTTACCAGTTTCCTCTCCAAAAAACCCACATTCTGGAGCTTTTTTTGTAATTAAATCGCGAATCTTTTTTTCAGATTCTTTATCTGCTTTTGTTACAGGAGTATTGTCAGGTTTTACTTCAATTTTAATTTTTTTTCGAAAATATTTACTTATTATTCTTCCACTAACATCTGCACATTCATTTGCTAATTTTAAGTATTTGTTTTCTAAATTTTTCATATATTTTGTAATAATTAATTTAAAATTTAAAAATCCATAATATATATATAGCTTCGAAAAAACTAAGGAAAATTTATGAATATTAAAAATATAAAAACAGTTTCTTTTCAAGGCATAGAAGGTGCTAATTCACATTTAGCCTGTAAAGAATTATTTCCTAAAGCTAAAATTATACCATGTGAAACATTCGAAGAGGTATTTGAAAGTGTAACAACAAATAAGTCTAATATAGGATTAATTCCAGTAGAAAATTCTGTTGCAGGAAGAGTTGCTGAAATTCACACTTTGATGCATAAAACTCCTTTGAAAATTGTAGGAGAATATTTTATGAAAGTAGAATTACACTTATTGGGTGTTAAAAAAATTAAAATTAATCAGGTTAAAAATGTAAGAAGCCATATACATGCCTTATCACAGTGCAGAAAATTTATAAAAAAAAATAAAATAAAAATGATTGTTACTCCTGATACTGCTTTAGCTGCTAAAGAAGTTAGTGAAGAAAATAATCCTACAGAATCAGCAATTGCATCGAAACTTGCTGGTAAAATTTATAATTTAAAAATTTTAAAAAAAAATGTTGAAGATAGTTTTCAAAATATAACTCGTTTTATACTACTTCAAAAAAAACAAATAAAAGTAAATTCTTCTAAAGGAAAAATTTTAACAAGTTTAATTTTTGCAGTTAATAATGTTCCAGCAGCTTTACACAAGGCACTTGGGTGTTTTGCAATTAATAATGTAAATATGACAAAATTGGAGTCCTATGTTAATGAAACATTTAAACAAGCAGAGTTTTATGTTGATATAGAAGGAGATACTAAAGACTTTAATGTAGCTTCTGCACTTAAGGAAATAAAAGAATACACAAGGTTTGTAAGAATTCTTGGTACATATTACGCAGATAGATTTCGAAAATAATTTTTTTTTTAATAAATTCTTTACTTCTGCTATAATAATCTGGGGAGGACGCTATTATTAGTTAATCGAGTCAGACGGGGAACCGAGCAGCTCTACCTAGTAATTGTGGGTCTCCCCTATTTATAAAATATAAAAAAATGACAGAATCCTTTCTCGCACTAGCAAGGAAATATAGGCCTAAGAAATTGTCTGAATTAATAGGCCAAGATGTATTTGTGTCTACAATTCAAAATGCTCTTAAAAATAATAGATTGGCTCACGCCTATTTGTTTAGTGGTGTTCGAGGTATTGGTAAAACTACAACTGCAAGGATTTTAGCTCACTTATTTAATGGAGAAAACGAAGTAAAAGGCAATCCAATCGATCTTTTGGAAGTAGATGCTGCAAGATACACAACAGTGGATACAATGAGAGAATTGCTGGATGGAATAAAGTACAGGCCATCAAATTGGAAATATAAAGTATATATATTAGATGAAGTACACATGCTTTCTACTTCAGCAGTAAGTTCACTTTTAAAAAATCTTGAGGAACCACCGGAGCACGTAAAATTTATTTTTTGTACAACAGAACCAAGGAAAATTCCGGCAACAATTATTTCTCGTTGTCAAAGATTTGATTTAAAAAGAATACCTTTTGATATTTTGGCAAAATATTTACAAGAAATTGCTCAAAAAGAAAAATCAGAAATTGATATCAATGCGGCTAGTATTATAGCGCGCGCATCTGACGGTAGTGTTAGGGACGCGTTATCGATTCTAGATAAATCTTTATCAACAGGTGAAAAAAAAATAACTGAAAAACATATTCAAGAATTACTTGGATTAGTGGATAGAAACAATATTTATTTATTATTTGAGAATTTAATGAATGGAAAAACTAAAGAAGGATTAGAAATATTTAATACTCTTTATAACGATGGAGCAGATCCTGGAATAATAATTCAAGATTTATTAGAAATTGTACACTGGGTAAGCAGATTAGTTCTAACTCCTGAAATTTCTGATGAATCAGGTGTATCGCAAATTGATAGAGAAAAAGGTTTAGAGTTAGCTAAAAAACTGAGCATGTCAGAACTTTCTCAAACTTGGCAAATACTTCTCAAGGGATATCAAGAATTACAAAGTCATGAAATGCCACATATAGTTGTTGAAATGGTTCTTATACGCCTAGCTTTTGCATCCGAATTACCATCTTTAGAAGATATTTCTAACAATTTAAATACTAAGAACAAAAAAGAAGAAACAATAGCAAATGATGAAAACAAAACAACTATTGTAGATGAAAATAAAAAAAAGGATGATTTGTCAAAAGATAAAAAACAAACTGGAATAAGCTCCGATACCGTTATGGAAATGAAAAATATTGAAACATTAGCAAAAAAACAAAATTTTGAAGAAAATAATAAGCAAAACATAAAGGTTCAAAGAAATATAACGGTTAATAATTTTAAGGAAGTTGCGGATTTATTTTTACAAAAAAAAGAAATTTTATTATTTAATAATTTATTTTCTCATGTGCACTTAGTTAGTTTTAAAAAAGGAAAAATTGAACTATATCCAACAAGAGACGCACCAAAGGATCTTGCGAGTAAAGTAGGACAATTGTTATTTGAATGGACTAAAGAAAAATGGCATATTTTAATGACGCAAGAAAAAGGAGAACCAACGCTTGAAGAACAAAATGATAAAGAAAAAGACAGAATAATCAATGAGTTATCAAAGAATGAAAGAATAAAGGAAATTTTAAATACATTTCCTGGCGCTAAAATAGAAGAAGTAAAAGATAAGGGAGAAGAAGATGAATAATAATTTTAACGATATGATGAAAAAGGCACAAGAAATGCAAAAAAAAATGCAGGAAATGCAAGATAGTCTTTCCAATTTAGAAGTTGAAGGAACTTCTGGAGGAGGAATGGTTAAAGTAATCATGAATTGTAAAAACGAAGTTAAAAAAATTGATGTAGACCCTAGTATAATTAAACAGGATGATAAGACAATGATGGAGGATCTTATTGTAGCTGCGTTAAATGATGCTAAATCCAAAGCTGAAGAAAAATCAAAAGATGAAATGAAAAAATTAACCGGTGGGCTAGGTCTGCCTCCTGGAATGAAAATGCCTTTTTAAAAAAAAAAATATGCACGACGACGCACTTCAAGAATTAATTCATTTGTTTTCCAAATTACCTGGTATTGGGCCAAAATCCGCAAGTAGATTGGTTCTTTTTCTTTTAAAAAATAAAGAAAAACTTATGTATCCCTTAAGCAGGTCGTTATTAGCATCTGGTAAATCTTTAAAGAAATGTAAAGTTTGCGGTAATATCGGAGTTAAATTTCCAGATAAGATTTGTAATGACCCTAAAAGAGATAAATCTATTATTTGTGTAGTTGAAGATATTTCTGATTTATGGGCACTTGAGAAAACAGGATCATTTAAAGGTCTTTATCATGTTCTAGGAGGATCGTTATCTGCGTTAGATAACATAAATCCTGATGATTTAATGATAAAAGAATTAATACAAAGAGCAAAAAATAATAACATCAAAGAAATAATTCTTGCTTTAAACTCAACTGTTAATTCACAAACCACGCTTCACTATATAACAGAAAAATTAAATGGCAGTAATGTAAAAATTACAAAAATTGCACAAGGAATGCCATTTGGAGCCGAACTTAATTATGTAGATGAAGGGACGCTTACCACTGCAATGAAGGCTAGGAAACCTATTTAAATTAATAATGAATTACGTATTTTATGACTTTGAAACTAGTGGGAGTAATAAAGATTTTGATCAGATACTTCAAATTGGAGCAGTTTTAACTGATGATGGTTTCCAGATTAAAGATAAAATTAATATTTCATGTAGATTAAAAAAAGATATTATACCAGCTCCAGAGGCTTTATTAATTAATAAAATATCAATTGACCAATTAAAATCTTATGAAGTTTCCCATTATAGCTTAGTCGAACAACTAAAAAAAAAATTTGAGGAATGGTCACCTGCCTGTTTTGTAGGATTTAACAGTATTGGTTTTGATGAAGATGTTTTACGCCAAGGGTTGTTTCAATCTTTAAATTATCCATACCTTACAACCTCAAAAGATAATCGACGACTGGATGTATTAAAACTAGCAAGAGGCGTAAGTGCATTCGCTCCAAATGCTATCGTTGTTCCTTTAAAAGAGAATAATACACAAAGTTTTAAATTAGGTGATTTAACTAAAGTTAACCAAATTGATCACAGTAACGCCCATGATGCAATTGGCGATGTTATGGCAACCTTAGAACTTGCAAAAAAAATAAAAAATAGTGCTTCTGAAGTTTGGGATTCACTTCTTATTTATAAAAAAGGAGATGATATAGGTAAAAAGTTTTTTAATGAAGATTTTGTTTGTTATCAAGATCTTGTATTTGGGAAATTATATAATTTTGCTGCTACTTTTGTTTGTTTCCATCCAGTTTACGGTAAATCATGGCTTGCAGCTTTTGATTTAAAGCATGACCCAAAATCACTTCTAGATTTGGGTTTTAGCGAATTGAAACAAGCATTGTTTTCTTCACCTGCAAAAATTAGACAAGTATCACTAAATAAGATGCCTATTGTATTGTCTAAAGAATATTTTAGTTCGCTTGATGATTACAAAGATATTGGTTTAGAAGAAATATTAAAAAGAGCAAAACTTGTTAAAGAAAATCAAGAATTCTGTAATAAGGTTTTTGAAATACTTGCTGAAAAAACTAAAGAAAAAAAAGAAACTTCCAGTCAAGATCAAGAAGACTATTTTCCTGAACAATTCATTCACGAGTCTTCAATCAAAATGTCAAAAGATGATAGAGCTATATTTTATAAATTTCAAAAAAGCAATTGGAATGAAAAGGCAAAAAATTACTTGGATTTTCAAGATAATGTTCTTAAACATTTTAGTAGATTATTAATATTTGAAGAAAACCCAGATTCTTTATCTCAAGAGGAGCTGATTTTAGTAAAGAAAGAAATTGCAGAAAAACTATTAACAACAGACAAGAAGCCTTATATTACTATTCCTGATGCAATGAAAAAAATTGATGATTTAAGAGCTGATGAGAATACAGATAAAAAATTTTTAAATGATTACGATTTATTTGTTCAAGATTTGGAATCACAACATAAAAAAAATCTTTAATATTTTACAGAATACAAAAATAGACCCCAAGCAGGCGCTGTTTGACCAGCTGCATCTCTTTTTTTAGCTTTAAGTGCTCTTTCAATATCTTTTTTTTTCCATTTTGCTTTTCCAACCATCATTAAAGTACCTGCAATAATACGCACTTGATTATGTAAAAAAGATTTAGCCTTGATCCATATTTCTATCTCTGAAGACTTTCTAATTATTTTTATAGAATTTATTGTTTTGATAGGAGACTTTGCTTGGCATTCGATTGAGCGAAAACTGGTAAAATCATGTTTTCCTTCCAGTGCCTTTGCTGCTTTTTTCATTAATTTTTCATCTAATTTTTTTTTTACGTGCCAGACTTTTTTATTTTGAATAGCAGGAGGAGAACGTCTGTCTAAAATTTTGTATAAATAAGTTCTTTCTTTTGCATTAAATCTTGCATTAAAATTTTTTTCTACTTTTTTACATTTTAATATAGAGATTTTAACTTTTTTGTATAAATTTTTTATGTGAAAATTTAAACCGTCTCTTAATGCATCTATTTTTATTTTTTTTTCTATATCAAAATGCGCAACTTGATTTAAGGCATGAACACCAGCATCAGTTCTTCCTGCACCTTGAATTATTTTTTTTTCACCTGTTAATTTGAAAAGTGCATTTTCCAGAATTTCTTGAATAGAAATGCCATTTTTTTGCTTTTGCCATCCAACTAAATTTGTACCTTCATATTCAATATGTATTTTATAACGTGTCATTTTTATTCAATTTTTTGATTAACTTGGAAGCGAAACCCTCTTATGAATGTATTTATATTCATTTGGGATTTGCCAGATCTTTGTAAAATTTTGGGATTAATTATATCCCCATTGCCACAAGATATGGAAAATTTTTTATCTAAAATTAAACCAACAGGTTTATTGTTTGGAGAAGAAATATCCGCATCAAAAATTTTTATTCTTTCATTATTTACTGTAAACCATGCTCCGGGGATAGGGTTAAATGCCTTTATTTGTCTTAATATATCTTTCCCATTCTTATTCCAATTAATTTTTGCTTCATCTGTTGAAATTTTTTTTGCATACGTTGCGTTTGCCTCGTCTTGTGGAGTAGTTTTTATTTTTTCTTCTTTTTGTAGTATTTTTAATGCGTCATTAATTAATTTTCCTCCAATTTTTGCTAATTCATCATGAATTTCTTCTGATGTATTTTTTTCTTTAATTTCTATTTTTTTTTGTAAAACGATTGCACCTGCATCCAATTTTTCGTTCATTTGCATTATTGTGATACCAGTTTCTTTATCACCGGATAAAATAGCTCGTTGAATAGGCGCAGCACCTCTCCACCTTGGAAGCAAAGATGCATGAATATTTAATGCTCCAAATTTAGGTATAGATAATATTTCTTCCGGTAATATTATTCCGTATGCTGCGACAACTAGAACATCACAATTCATATTTTTTAAATGATTTATTTCTTTTTCTTCTTTAAAATTTTTTGGTGTAAATACTGGCAGGTTATTTTTTATACAAAAGTTTTTCACAGAGGAATGAGATATTTTTTGACCTCGACCAGCAGGTCTTGAAGGTTTAGTGAAGCAGCCAATTAAATTAAAGTTTTTATAAATGGATTGCAATCCAGGTAGAGCAAATTCAGGAGTACCCATAAAAACCACTTTAAGAGATTTCATAGTTATGTTGTTTGTTCTTTTTCCTTTTGTTGTTTCTTAATTTTACGCAAGATAATATCTTTTTTAGTTTTAGACATACGATCGATAAATAAAATGCCGTTTACGTGGTCGATTTCGTGCTGTACGCAACGTGCTAAAAGTCCTTTAGCAAGCAATTCTTTTGATTCGCCGTTTCTATCTAAATATTTTACTTTGCAAGAAGATGGCCTAGTAACGTCTCCCATAATTCCTGGAATTGAAAGACATCCTTCTTCATCTGTTTCTTTTTTTTCTGAAACCCAGGTTAATTCTGGATTAGCCATTTGAATAGGATTTGGCTTAATTTCTTCCTTTTTTTCATTTTTTTCTTCCTGATATCGCTTTAAACCTGGTCTTGGCGATGTATCCATAACTATTAATCTTTTATTAATTCCAATTTGAGGGGCAGCAAGACCAATTCCTGGAGCTTTATACATAGTATTTAGCATTTCATCCATAAGTTTTTTAATTTTATTATCAACCTTATCAATAGGGTTAGATTTTTTTTTTAAAATTGGATTTGGTAGTGTTATAATTTTCATATTGCAAATATATTATTTAAATTTCGTTTATAATATATGTATTTCTTAAGACTTATTCTAATATTTTTTCTTTTTACCTCAATGTTAACGTTGCAGGGATGTGTATCTTCGCCTACTTATGCTGGCGATGCCTGTAGTATTTTTGATGAAAAATATTTTTGGTTTAAAGCCGCAAAAAAAAGTTCAAAAAAATGGAAAGTACCGATTGCAACACTTATGAGCGTTATAAATCAGGAAAGTGCTTTTAAGCAATATGCAAAACCTCCAAGAAAAAAGTTATTTGGATTTATACCACTTCTTACTAGAGAAAGTTCAAGTTTAGGTTATTCTCAAGCCACTAAAGGAAGTTGGGAACATTATAAAAAAGTAACTGGAAAAAGATTTGTAACACGTATTAGCTTTAAAGATTCAGTTGATTTTGTAGGCTTTTATATTGATCAAGCCAATAAAGAGTTGGGAATATCAAAAAAAGATACTTTCAATCATTATTTAGCTTATCACGAAGGGATGAATGGATTTAGGAAAAAAACATATAAGAAGAAACCCGAACTTTTGAAAATTGCAAGTAGAGTAGAAAAACAATCTCAAACCTATAATAAACAGTTATCAAAATGTATGAGTAAATTAGATAGAAATAAATATATACTTTTCTAATTCCTAGATATCATCTATTTCATCAAGCTTAATTTTTTTTCTTACATATCTTTTTTTAGATTGAATAACTTTAGGTCTAAATGTAGAGGTTCTCAAAGCTTTAGCAGAAGGATTTTTTATAACTTTTTTTTTCTTCATTTAAAATATTCTTTTAAAATTAACTTATAAATTTTAGTTAGATTTTTTAAATCTTTTAATGAAACCTTTTCATTGTTAGTGTGCATTGTTTTACCAACTAAACCAAATTCTACAACATTTGTATAATCTTTTATAAATCTTGCATCTGAAGTACCCCCATCAGTTGCATACTTAGGATTTCTTTTTGTTATTTTTTTTATACATTTTTTAATAAGCTCAGAAAATTTTCCTGGTTTTGTTAAAAATGCATTACCAGAAACATAGGTTTCTAATTTGTATTTAAGACCTACTTTATTGAATTCTTTTTTTATCCATTTTGTTAACGATTTAATTGTATGATTAGTGTTAAATCTAATGTTAAAAGAACCTCTTGCTTTTGCTGGTATTACATTTAAAGCTTCATTTCCAACATCTATGGAAGTTACTGAAATTATTGATGGTTGAAAGTGTTTTGTTCCTTTATCTAATACTTTTTTATCTATATTAGTAAGCATTTTCATTAGCCCAGATACTGGATTTATAGTCCTATTAGGCCAAGCAGAATGCCCTTCTTTTCCTTGGACCTCAACCATGCAATTAAATCCACCTCTTCGACCTATTTTTATTTGATCTCCTAAAACTTTTAAATTAGTGGGTTCTCCAACTAAACAATTATCAATTTTTATATTTTTTTTTTTCAACCATTGTAAAATTTTTCTTGTTCCAAGCCAAGCATACGTTTCTTCATCTGATGTAATCATCATAGAAATTTTTCCTTTGAAATTATTATTTTCATTTAAAAAACTTTTTGCGGAAGATAAAAAGCAAGCAATAGCAGATTTCATATCTACTGCGCCCCTTCCAATTAAAAAATTATTTTTTATTTTTCCAGCAAATGGATCAATCGCCCACTCTTTTTTTTCTGCAGGAACTACATCAACATGTCCAGCAAATGAAAAATGTGGTTTACCACTACCTATTTCAGCATATAAATTACTTATTGAATCATAACCTTTTTCAGAAAATCTTAATTTTTTACATTTAAAACCTAAAGCTTTACATTCTTTTTCAACAACTTTTAATGCAGAATCAGCATTAGGGGCTATTGATTTACATCGAATTAATTTCTGGGCAATTTTAATTTCATTAGAATTTTTCATATGCTTTTATTCACGTAGTAAATCATTAATACTTGTCTTTTTTCTAGTTTTTTCATCCACCTCTTTAATTATTACTGCACAATATAAAGATGGTGCTGATGGACTATTTTTATCAGGTAATGTACCAGGCACCACTACTGAATAAGGAGGAATTTTTCCATAAATTATTTTTCCAGAAGCACGATTTACTATTTTTGTAGATTGGCCGATATACATTCCCATGCTTAATACAGATCCTTCTCCGACAATTAATCCTTCAACAACTTCTGACATTGCTCCTAAAAAAACATTATCCTCAATAATAGTTGGAAGCGCTTGGGCTGGTTCTAAGACTCCACCCACTCCTGAACCTGCAGAAATATGACAATTTTTTCCAATTTGGCAACAACTTCCTGCTCTTGCAAAAGTATCGATCATTGTACCTTCTCCGATATATGCTCCTATATTTACATAACACGGCATTAGCACAGCATTCTTTCCGACAAAAGATCCTTTTCTGACTGGAGAATTAGGAACCATTCTAAATCCTGCCATAACATGATCTTCCTTTGTCCAACCTGCTGTTTTTCCTTTTAATAAGTGAGCCTTGTCATACCAACTACTGTAAGGACCGCTTAAACTATCCATTTCATTTGTTTTAAAGCTAAGGAGTATAGCTTGTTTGATCCATTGATTAACAATCCATTTATTATCTTTTTTTTCTGCAACTCTAATTTTACCTTCATCTAATAAATTTATAACTTCATTTACAGCCTCAGGTAATTCACCTTTAATTTGAGGATTAATTTCTTCGATTTTTTCAAAATTTGTTTCAATAATTTTTTTTAATTGCTCAACATCCATTTTTTTAACCATTCTTTCAAATTATTTGTCATATAATCAATTTTTTTTGATGTTCCATTTAATTCTTTCTGTAGTTTTTTATTATAAACTTGTACAGTTTTTAAACCCAAATCTGCAGCCGGAAACAAATTATGTGGAATATCATCAAATAAAATTCCCTTTTTAACATTATAAGTAGATATTAATTTTTTATAGGTCTCCAAATTAGGCTTGGGTAAGAAATTCATTCTTTCAATATCATATATATCATCAAAGACATTATCTAAATCTAAATTTATTAATATTTTCTCTACGTATGAAATATCCGCATTTGTAAAGACTATTTTTTTTCCAGAAATTTTTTTTATCAGATCATTTAATTCTTTATCTGGTTTAACGATACTAAAGTCAATATCATGAACATATTCTAAGAATTTTTTTGGATTGATACTGTGGTTCATCATTAAGCCATGAAGAGTTGTTCCATTTTCTACGAAATACTTGTTTTGTAAAATTTTTGCTTTTTTTAAACTAATTTTTAAATTATTTGAAATAAACTCACCCATTTTTTTATGTATCTGGTCAAATATACCGCTATTAGCACAATATAAAGTATTGTCTAAATCAAAAAACCAATGAGTAAAATTTGTATTACTATTTTTTTCCAATTAACGTTCCAACTCCCCTTTTTGTAAAAATTTCTTTTAGAAGCAACTTGGGGTTTCTTCCATCTAGAATTACAGCAGCTTTTGCTGATTTTTTTACCGCATTTAAACAAGTTTCAACTTTAGGAATCATTCCTCCTTTTATAATATTTTTTTTTATTAGTTCTTTTGCTTTCTTAGGTGTAATTTCCTTGATTAGTTTATTATTTTTATCCATAACACCTTTAATATTTGTTATAAAATAAAATCTTGTAGCCGATAGAGAAGATGCAAGTTCACCAGCCACAGTGTCAGCATTAATATTAAAAATCTTTTTCCCTTTAAAGCCTAAACTTGCAATGATTGGTATATAATTTTTTTTTAATATATTTTTTATAATTTTTATTTTTATTTTTTGAGGGTTTCCAACAAAACCCATTTCCTTTTTCAATGGCGTAACTTCAATCAAACCTTTTTTATATCCTGGTAGACTTATTGCTTTACCACCAGCGTTATTAATTAGATCAACAATTTTTTTATTTATTCTTTCTATTAATACTTTTTTAACAATTTTTATAGTTTGAGAATCTGTTACTCTTAATCCATTTATAAATTTACTATTTATTTTTCTTTTTTTTAATGTTTCTGATATTTGAACTCCACCACCATGGACAATTACAATATTTATTCCTAATTTCTTTATTAAAACAAGATCCTTAGCAAAGTTATTTGCAAGATATCTATTACTAAGAGCGCTACCTCCATATTTAATAACAAAGATTTTATTATTAAATTTTTTTATATATTTTTCAGCTTCGGTAAACGATAAAGCTTCTTGAAGATATTTTTTTTCGTTTGTAGATAAGTTTATTTTCAATTTTAACAATTCTAAATTTTATTTTTTTTCTTTTTCCATCCTTTTTTTTATTAGTATTTGTTGGGCCATGGAAAATAAATTATTGAAAACCCAATATATGACCAAGCCACTTGCAAATGGTGCTAATATGAAAGTAAAAAAGATTGGAAGAAACATAAAAATCTTTGCTTGTACCGGATCTGTTGGTTGGGGATTAAGTTTTTGTTGAGCCCACATACTAATTCCCATTATTAAAGGCCATATTCCAATATTTATTATCTTTGGTAAAAAATTTGGATCATAGGGCAAAAGTCCAAATAAATTTAAAATAGAAGTTGGATCGGCAACGGATAAATCACGAATCCAGAAATAAAAAGGTGCCTGGTATAATTCAATACTAACAAAAAGAATTTTATATAAAGCAAAAAATACTGGTATTTGAATAAGTATTGGTAGACATCCTGCAGCTGGATTGACTTTTTCTCTTTTGTACAAACCCATCATTTCTTGATTAAGTTTAACTTTATCATTTTTATACATTTCTTTTATTCTCATAAGCTGAGGTTGCAACTCCTTCATTTTCTGCATTGCCACATATGATTTGTTTGCAAGAGGAAAAAAAATTAGTTTTATTAAAAGGGTAAGCAATATTATAGAAATCCCAAAGTTTCCAAAAATATTATTGAAAAAAATTAAAATATATAAAAAAGGTTTAGTTAAAAAATAATACCATCCAAAGTCTATGGCAAAATCTAATCTTGGTATTGAATACTGTTTTTCATATTTATCTAAAAGTTTAACCTCTTTTGCACCTGCATATAATAAATTTTTTATAGTTGCTGATTTATTAGAAGGTATTTCAATAATGCCTCCTTTATAGTCCACTTGATATTTTTCTTTATTATTTTTTGTATAGAATTGGTATCTTGCAATAACATTTGAATTTTGATCAGGTATTAATGTAGCTAGCCAATACTTATCAGTGATACCAAACCAACCCCCTTTTGAATTATATTCAATTGGTCCAATATTTTTTTTTAAATCTTTGTAATCTAATTCTTCAAGTACATTATCAACAAGTCCAATTGGCCCTTCATGCAGGATGAAAAAACCTAGTGTAACAGGCGTATCGGTTCTACTTATTTTAGCGACTGGGCTTAGACTTATATTTGCATCTGTATTATTGATAACTTTTTGTTTAATTGTGAACATATAATTTTCATCAATTGAAATTTCTTGTTCAAATTGAATTCCTTGGTTATTGGTCCAAGAAAATATAGCAGAATTGTTATTAGTTATCTTTTTTGAATTTGTAGTCCAAATAGTTTGATCATTTGGTAAATCAAAATTTTCGTCTGAAGATACTTTTATCCAACCAAAATTAGAAAAATATCCGCCTTTAGTTGAACTTGGTTTAAATAAAGTTACAAGCTTACTATCATTATCCAATGTTTCCTTGTAATTTTTAAAAGTAAGATCATCAAATTTTAAGCCTTTTAAAGATATCGAACCTTGTAATTTTGGGGAATCTATTTTTATTCTCTCATCTTTATTTAATGCATTTTCTAAATCTAGATAACCAGTTATATCATCTTCTAAATTATTAGAATTATTATTTGTTAAATTTTCAGTTTGTTCTATATGTTTTTTTCTTTCTGCTTCCTTTTTCATTTTTGGTGCTTCAAAAAAGTATTGGAAACCTAGTAAAATTAAAAGTGATAATACAATTGCTAAGAGTAAATTACCTTGTTCTTTCACTTTGTTTTATTTACCTTTCCTTCAATAGGAGCATAACCGTATTTTCCGAGTGGATTACACTTTATCAATCTAATAATGCTTTTATAAACACCTATAATAGGACCATATTTTGATATGGATTGAATAGCATACTGGCTACATGTCGGGGTAAATCTACATGTGCTTTTGTAAAAGAAGGGAGAAAAAAAACTATAAAATTTAATTAAATTTACAAAAAATTTTATAAATATCTTATTTATAACACTCATTTTTTATTTTACTGTTTTTATAATATCACTCTTTAATTCTTTATAATCCATAATTAGACTTTTTTTATTTGCAATAATTACATAATCATAATTTTTTTTTAAGTAATTATTTAAAATCTCTTTAATAATTGCTCTAAAACGTCTTTTTATTTTATTTCTTACTACCGCACCACCAATTTTCTTTGTAATCGTAAATCCAACTCTAGCCATATTTTCTTTATCTTTGTACGATAAACTTCTTTTATATTTTTGAATGATGAACCCTTTTGTAAAAGATTTTTTTCCTTTTTTTGATATTTTTATAAAATCAATTCTTTTTTTTATTGTTTTAAGTAAAACTGCTGACATTAATTTTTAAGCTGAAATTTTTTTTCTACCTTTATTTCTTCTTCTAGATAAAATTTG
>CACLKH010000008.1 GCA_902607475.1 uncultured Alphaproteobacteria bacterium
TTGCAAGAAAAACTTGGATTGAAAGGAAATTTACTAAAAGACAAAGTAAAGATTTCTATAAAAAATATAAAAAGATTTTAAGAAAAAAAGATCATAATCAAAGAATTGAAAGATTAACGTGGATTGGAAGAAACTATGAAGCAAGAAGAATGCTTCCTCTTATTGATAAGAGTAAAAGAAATTTATATTTTGCAAAAATTGTTTTAAGAAGTAGAGCGGGAAATGCAGATCATGCAATATCTTTAGTAAACAGTAATCTATTAAATGATCAAGGCATGATATATGAAAGATTAAGATGGAGAAGAAAAAGTAAATTATACAAAACAGCTTTTGAGTTGATAGAACATCTTCCAGATAATTTAAAATATGAAAAGAAATGGTGGTTTGAAATTTCAATTATAGTAAGAAAGTTAATTGAAAATAAAGAATATAAAAAAGCTTATAATTTAATAAAAGACTTCAGTTCAAAATCTACTGATTTACTTTCAGAATCAGAGTGGTACGCAGGTTGGATTGCATATGAGTTTTTAAATTTAAATCATGAAATTTATATTAATCATTTTTTAAATTCTTATGAAAATACTACGCATAAAGGAGAAAAGGCAAAGTCTGCATATTGGGTTGGCAAATCCTATGAAAAAATAAACAATAAAGAATTAAGTAATTTATGGTATGCAAATTCATCAAAATATGTAACGAAATTTTATGGGCAACTAAGTTTTGAGAAAATAAATAATAATAAACCTTTAATATCTAATGAAGAACTTTATGGAAAAAATCTCTTCATTAAAGATGATCTTTATTTTGTTGAAAGTGATATATATAAAGCTAGTGAATTAATGTTAGCTAATGGAACAAGAAAAAATGCAAAAATATTTATTTCGCATTTAATAAACAAAAGTGAAAGTCCGGGTCAACTACAAATAATAGCAAAGTTATCAAAAGATTTAGATAGATTAGATTTAGCAATCAAAGCAGCAAGGTATGCAGAAAAAAATAATATTTACTTGTATCACTATGCTTATCCTTCGGCAAGTGATTTAGATATTTTCAATGACATTGAAAAAGAATTAGTATATGCGGTAATAAAGCAAGAAAGTGCTTTTGATCCTAAAGCTATAAGTAGAGTTGGTGCAAGAGGTATAATGCAAATAATGCCTGCTACTGGAAAAAAAATGTCAAAAAAATTGAAATTAAACTATTCAAAAAAAAGATTAACAAGTGACGTGCAATATAACGCAAAAATTGGATCCTATTATTTGCATAGTTTAATAAAAGAATATGACTCATATTTACTAGCACTTATCGGTTATAATGCTGGGCCGAGAAGAATAAAAAGATGGATAAAAAAATTTGGTGATCCAAGAAATAAAAATATAGATACAGCTAGTTGGATTGAAAAGATTCCAATTAAGGAAACAAGGTTATATGTAAAAATTGTTTTATCAAATTTGCAGGTTTATAGACAAAAAAATCAAAAGAGTAAAAATTTAAGTATTTTTTCAAAGAAAAATTGAATTTAATTTTTTAATACCTTTAACAACATCCTTTTTTGGATATGAATAGCAGAAACGAACATATTTTTTTCCTTCAATAGAATCAAAGTCAATACCAGGCGTTAAAACTAATCCATATTTTTTTAATAAACTTTTACATAGTTTTTGACTATCTTTGGATATTTTTGTTATATCAGCATATAAATAAAAACTTCCCTCCGGTTTTATAACAGGTTGAAAACCAATTCTAGGTAAATTTTCGTATAACAAATGCATATTTTGCTCATAAGTTTTAACTATTTTTTTTAAATAACTATCATGATCTAGTGCAGAAATTGCTACATATTGAGATATTGTTGGAGGTGCTACAAATAAATTAGGTGCAAGATTTTTTATTGAAGAATATAAATTATCTGGACAAACAAGCCATCCAACACGCCAACCAGTTAAAAGAAAATATTTAGAGAAACTATTTATAATAATAGTTTGATTATTATACTTAAAAAAAGTATCAGAATTATTTGAAAAATCTATTCCATGGTAAATTTCATCAGCAATAATTCTGATATTATTTTTTTTACAAAATAAAGAAATTTTTTTTATCTCTTCTTTTTTTATAATTGCCCCGGTTGGGTTAAGTGGATTTGAAATTAATAATCCATTTATATTTTTATGTTTACAAATATTTTTAAAATTGTATTCAAAATTTTTTTTTGAATTACAAAAAATTGGTTTCATTTTAAGATCAAAAGCTTTTATCATATTTTTATATGCTGGGTAGTTCGGAACTGTGACGCCAATAGTATCTCCCTTATCAAAAGCACTTAAAAAAGCTAATATAAAAGCACCTGAAGAACCAAATGTAATAATAATTCTATTAGGGTTGACTTTAGCTCTATATTTTTTTAAATAATAATTACTTATTTTCTTTTTCAACAAACTTAAGCCTAATGGACTTGTATAACTTACATTTGTTGTTTTTATTTTATTTAATGCTTGTTTAAATGCAAAATTTGGCAATTTTGCTGTAGGCTGACCTGCTTCAAAATGTATAATTTCTTTTCCTCTTTTACTAAGAATTTGAGCTTCTTCAAACAAATCCATTACTATGAAATTAGATACCTGACCTCTTTTTGATAAAAATTTATTCATAAAAAATAAAAAAAAAAAATAAAAAAAAATATACTATTAATAATCTATATGAAAAAGTTATTATTATTATTGTTTTTTTTATTTTCTATTTCATCCAATTCATTAGGATTTATTAGAGATTCAGAGATTGAAAATCTTATAAAAGAAATTGTTGGCCCAATCGCAGATGCGGCAGGACAAAAAAAAGAAAATTTAAAAATTTTTATTATAAATGATAATAAATTAAATGCATTTGTAACACCCGGACAAAAAATCTTTATTTTTTCAGGTTTAATTACAAACTCAAAAAATGTAAATGCCCTTGAAGGAGTAATTGCCCATGAACTTGGACATATAACTGGAAGACATCATGTTAAAATATATGAACAACTTGAAAAAAGTAGAGCTATCACTTTAGCTGGTGTTATATTAGGAGGTGCTGTTTCTGCTCTGACTGGCGACGCAGATGCTGCTGCTGCTATAGCAGGAGGAGCAATAACAACATCCTCTAGATCTCTTTTAAGTTTTTCTAGAGTACAAGAAGGTTCTGCTGATCAAGCAGGTTTTTCATTTTTAAAAAATAGTGGAAAATCTTTATGTGGTATTATTAATTTCTTAGAACTTTTAGAAAATATGCAAGTTTCTTATCAAGAAAATGCTTATACACAATCACATCCTTTAACAAGGGAAAGAATAAGAGATGCAAAAAATGCAGCTAAAGATGAAAACTGTGAAATAAAAAATTCAGAATTATTAATTGATGAAAAATACAAATTTGTTCAAGCAAAATTAATTGCTTTTACAGATCCGGAAAATACTTTAATTTCAATTAAAAATAATTCTAAATTTAATGATGATCAAAAAAATTATGCTTTAGCAATAGCTAATTATAAATCATTTAATTTAAAAAAAGGAAATGAATTAATAAATAAATTAATAAAAAAATATCCTTCTAACCCTTATTTTTATGAATTAAAAGCTCAAATGCTTCGTGAAAATGGTTTTTTAAAAGAATCTTTAAATAACTATTTAATTGTAAATAAATTAATGCCGAATGATCCTTTAATACAAATTGAATTAGCACATACACTGTTAAATCATGATTCAAAAAAAAATTTAGATAAAGCTATTCGAAATCTTGAAGAGGCAAAAAAAAAAGAACCTGAGAATAATAAATTGTGGTATTTATTATCTGTAGCACAAGGAAAAAATTCAAAAATGGGTGAATCGAGGTATGCTTCTGCTTATTCATTTTATTTGAAAGGCGATGATGCAATGGCACTAAGTTTTATTGAAAGAGCAAAAAAAATTACAAAAAGAAATTCCTCAACATGGACTAAATTAATTAATTTAGAAAATAAAATTAATTTAAAAAAAAAATAAAGTTGATAAAGCAAGTTGTGTGGTAAAATTAATTTTTTGATTTATAGTATTTATTTTTTGAAATGAAGAAAATTTTAGTTATAAACGGTCCTAATTTAAATTTATTAGGTGAAAGAGAGGTTGAGATTTATGGTAAAACTTCTTTAGAAGATATAGAAAATGAAACAAGAAAATTTGCTAAAATCAATAAGATAGATGTAGAATTTAAACAAAGTAATGAAGAATCAGAAATTATTAATTGGATTCAAGGTTGTATGAAAAACAACTACAAAGGTTTATTAATTAATGCAGGCGCCTATACTCATACTTCTATAGCAATATTTGATGCGCTAAAAGCAATTAAAATTCCAATTGTGGAAATTCATTTATCTAATATACATAAAAGAGAAGAATTTAGAAAAAAATCATTTATTTCTGAAGTAGCAGACGGAGTTATTTTTGGATTTGGTTCTTATAGCTACATTTTAGCAATAATGGCTATAAATAATTTATTAACAAATAAAAATGATTAAAGATTTAAACGATAAAAATCTATTAAAAAATTTATTAAAAGCTGTAAAAGAGCTTACTAAAGTTTTAAAAGAAACTAATTTTTCAAAAAAAAATGAAAATAATGATAATCAAGGACAAATTGTAACTAAAAGAATACAAATTAAACACAATAATGCCTTAACATCTCCAATGGTGGGAACTGTATATTTGTCACCAGAACCTAAAGCAAAGCCTTTTGTGCAACAAGGCCAAAATGTAAAAAAGAATGACACTTTATTAGTTATTGAAGCAATGAAAACATTTAATCCGATAAAAGCTCAAAAATCAGGGAAGGTTGAAAAGATTTTAGTTAATGATGCTGAACCTGTTGAGTACGGACAACCATTAATTGTAATCAAATAATTTAAATTAATGTTCAAAAAAATTTTAATAGCAAATAGAGGAGAAATTGCATTACGAATTGTAAGAACTTGTAGAGATCTTGGAATTAAAACTGTAGCAGTGCATTCTTTAATTGACAAAGACTCAATGCATGTAAGACTTGCAGATGAAGCAATTTGTATAGGAAAATCTTCGATAAAAGATAGTTATTTAAATTCATTTGCAATTTTGTCGGCAGCAGAAATAACTAACTCTGATGCTATCCATCCAGGAGCGGGTTTTTTTTCGGAAAATTACGAGTTTGCTTCAATGGTAAAAAAACACAAAATAAATTTTATTGGCCCAACAACTGAACAAATTAAAAGTTTTGGTGACAAAATAACTGCCAAAAAATTAATGAAAAAAAATAAATTCCCTGTAATACCTGGGTCAGATAATTATTTAAAATCTATTGATGAAGCAATAATGATTGCAAAAAAAATTGGCTATCCTGTGATATTAAAAGCTGGTTCAGGTGGAGGCGGTAAAGGTATAAGGGTAATAAAAAATCGAAAAGAATTAATAGCAAACTTCACTATTGTAAAACAAGAAGTCAAAAATTCTTTTGGAAATGAAAATATTTATTTAGAAAAATTTTTTGACAATCCTAGGCACATAGAAATTCAAATAGTTGCTGATAAAGGAGGTAATATTGTTCATTTAGGAGAAAGAGATTGTTCGATACAAAGAAATAAACAAAAAATTATTGAAGAAACGCCCTCTCCTACTTTATCAAATTCTGAAAGAAAAAAGATTTGCGCTTTAGTTATTAAAACAATTAAAAAAATTGGCTATGAAAGTTTAGGAACTGTTGAATTGTTATATAAAAATAAAAAATTTTATTTTATGGAAATGAATACTAGAGTTCAAATAGAACACACTATAACTGAAAGAATAACTGGGATAGATTTAATAAAACAACAAATTAAAATTGCAGCAGGGCAAAAAATAAGTTTTAAACAAAAAGATGTACAATTTTCTGGCCATTCAATTCAATGTAGAATAAATGCAGAAGATCCTCATAGCTTCATACCTTCTCCAGGAAGAATAGAGGAGTATCACTCGCCTGGCGGGCCAGGAGTTAGAATAGATTCTGCTTTGTATGCAGGCTGTATTGTTCCTCATCAATATGATAATTTAATTTCAAAAATAATAATTTATTCAAGAAATAGAGATGAAGCTATTTTACGACTCAAAAGATGTTTGATTGAATATGTAATAAACGGTGTAAAAACAAATATTCCTTTACATCTAAAAATTTTAAACAGTAAAGATTATATTAGAGGCAATTATCACATAAATTGGCTAGATAAATTTTTATCTATTAATTATTAAATGAACATTAATGAAGAAACAATTCTTAAGAGTTACTCTTTGGGTATATTCCCGATGTCAGAAAGTTTTGACGACCCAAATATATATTGGATTAATCCAAAAAAAAGAGGCGTGATTCCTATAAATGATTTTAAAATTTCAAAAAATTTAAGAAAAGAAATTAAAAAAAAAAAATTTGTAATAACAATTAATAAAGATTTCAATGGAGTTATTAAAAATTGTGCAAAAAAAACAAAAAACAGACCATCGACGTGGATTAATAAAGAAATAATTAAATTATATTCGAATCTTCATAAAATAGGTCATGCGCATTCAATAGAGGCTTGGTATAAAAATAAGTTAGTAGGAGGCCTTTATGGTGTTTCATTAGGTTCTGCTTTTTTTGGAGAAAGTATGTTTAGCATTATGTCTAACTCTAGCAAAATATGTCTGATATTTTTGATAGCTAATCTTAAAATTAAAAAATTTACATTATTAGATACTCAATTTGTTAACCCTCATTTAACAAAACTTGGTGCGGTAGAAATATCAAGAAAGAAATATTTAAAAATGTTAGGAAATTCACTGAAAAAAAACGTAAATTTTAATAAAAAAATTTCTCAGTCCTCAATATACGATATCATACAATCTATGACCCAAACATCATAAACAGCATGATCTACAGCTGATATCGAAGGACTAGAAGAAAACATCCAGCCACTAAAAATTTTTTTTTCTTCTTTATCAAATTTTTTATCCCAAATCTGAATAAATGCTGAGTTTTCTGGCGGGTCTTCAGGCAAAGATGCTTTGCAGGTACTAACAATAATTTTTAAAGTTCCAAAGTAGGTTTCTTCATTATCTTCAATTTTTATTTTAGATATTTTACCACTAACCTTATTCAAAGCTCCTAGAATAGTTGTTGAATTAACTATATTTGAATAAAAGATAAAAATAGTAAGTATAAAAAAAAAAAAATATTTTTTTTTATTTTTTTTTATCTGGTGTCCATGATTCATAATTCTTAATTCTCTTAATTTTTCTTTCTTTATTCAGAATGTGTCCAGTAGGTAAATATGCTTTTTCTGTACCTGTAAGATTTGGAGAAATCTTTTTCTGCCAATAAAAATTCTTTTTAGTTTTAAAATTAGGTACTTCTACTATAACATGATGTAACCAAGCTTGCCAAATTGGTTCTAATTTTGTTGGGTCATTATCTTTTTTATACAAGACCCATCTTCTTTCTTTTTTAACACCGTGGCTAATATTAGATTTGTAATATTTATTGCCATCTTGATCTTTTCCTACTAAATTACCTCTAAAAATTGTATATAAATATAAAGAAATATTTTTCATTCTTCTAATAATCTAAAAATAGCAAAAAAAATAAAAAAAATATTTTTTTTCTTGAAAAGTATGTTATAACTATCAACATATAGTTGTATATGTTAACTACACCATACTATATGTAGTAGTTATCTATTATATTATAATTTATGAAAATTGAAAGAAAGTTTACTAAAGAGGGTGAATCTCCCTACAACGGAGTAACCTTTAAAAAAGTTAAATCTGAGATTAGAAATCCTGATGGTTCTTTAATATTTAAATTAGATGATGTTGAAGTCCCTATTAAATGGTCTCAAGTGGCAACAGATATAATTGCACAAAAATATTTTAGAAAAAAAGGAGTGCCTAAATATCTAATAAAAATATCTGAAAAAAATATACCAAATTGGCTTTCAAGAAGTATGCCGGATGAAAATAAATTAAAAAAAATTCCTGAAAAAGAAAGATTTATCGCTGAAACTTCCTCTAAACAAGTTTTTGATAGAATTGCTGGTACTTGGACGTATTGGGGTTGGAAAGGTAAGTATTTTAATACTGAAGATGATGCTAAGACTTTTTATGATGAATTAAGATTTATTTTGTGTCAACAAATAGCCGCTCCTAATTCACCCCAATGGTTTAATACAGGGTTAAACTGGGCGTATGGTATTAATGGCCCAGCTCAAGGACATTTTTATGTAGACAATAAATCAGGGAAATTAAACTTATCAGAAACTGCGTATGAACATCCTCAACCACACGCTTGTTTTATTCAAAACGTAAGTGATGATCTTGTTAATGAAGGGGGAATAATGGATTTATGGGTAAAAGAAGCAAGGCTATTTAAGTATGGATCTGGAACTGGAAGTAATTTCTCCCGATTAAGAGGAGATGGGGAAAATTTATCAGGCGGTGGAAAATCATCAGGTTTAATGAGTTTCTTAAGAATTGGAGATAGATCAGCTGGGGCTATAAAATCTGGTGGCACTACTAGAAGGGCAGCAAAAATGGTAGTTGTTGATGTAGATCACCCAGATATAGAAGATTTTGTTAATTGGAAAGTAAAAGAAGAACAAAAAGTTGCATCTTTAGTCGTGGGATCTAAAATTTGCGAAAAACATTTAAATGAAATAATGGAGGCTTGCTGGAATAATGAATTTGATGATGAAAAAAGATTCGATCCTAAAAAAAATTTAGTTTTAAAAGGAAAAATAATAGATGCAAAAAAGTCAATGGTTCCAGAAAATTATATTCAAAGAATATTAGAATTTGCAAAACAAGGATTTAAATCCTTAAAATTTCAAACATATGATACTGATTGGGATTCTGAAGCATATCTTACTGTTTCAGGACAAAATTCAAATAATTCTGTAAGAGTAACTAATGATTTTTTAAATTCCGTTTTAGAAAACAAAGAATGGAATCTTATTAGAAGAACTGATCAAAAAATTCATAGATCAATTAATGCAAAAGATCTTTGGGAAAAAATAGGTTACGCAGCTTGGTCATGTGCAGATCCAGGAATACAATATGATACCACAATTAATGAATGGCATACGTGCCCTAAAAGTGGAAGAATAAATGCCTCTAATCCCTGCTCTGAGTATATGTTTCTTGATAATACTGCATGCAACCTAGCTTCTATAAATTTAATTGAATTTTTGGATCATAATGGAAAATTTCAAATAGAAAATTTCAAACACACAATAAAACTTTTTACAATTGTATTAGAAATTTCAGTAATGATGGCTCAATTTCCTTCAAAAGAAATTGCTGAACTTTCTTATGAATTTAGAACTTTGGGTCTTGGGTATGCAAATATAGGAGGTTTACTGATGCAACAAGGATATAGTTATGATAGCAATGAAGGAAGAGCAATTTGTGCATCTATAACTGCTTTAATGACTGGTGAGTCATATAATATTTCTTCTAAAATAGCAAAGGAACTCGGTTCATTTAAGAAATTTAAAGATAATAGAAAAGATATGCTAAGAGTAATTAGCAATCACAGGTTAGCAGCCCATGGTGAAAAAAATAATTATGAAAATTTATCAATTCTTCCAGTACCAATAGAAAAAGATCATTGTCCAGATAAAGAATTAGTTTTCGCTGCAAAGAAATCTTGGGATGATGCTTTAAATAATGGAGAAAAGTACGGATTCAGAAATGCACAAACAACAGTAATTGCGCCCACTGGTACAATTGGTCTTGTCATGGATTGTGATACAACAGGTATTGAACCTGATTTTTCAACGATAAAATTTAAAAAACTAGCTGGGGGAGGCTATTTTAAAATTATTAATAGATTAATACCTATTTCTCTAAAAAATCTTGGTTATAGTAAATTTCAGATTGATGAAATAACTAAATATGCTGTTGGAAATGGTACGTTAGAAAATTGTAAAACAATTAATCATAAAACTTTAAAAGAAAAAGGTTTTACAAGTGAAATATTAAAAAAGATTGAAATAAAATTAAGAAACGCTTTTGATATAAAATTTATTTTTAACAAATTTATTATCGGTGAAGATTTTTGTATAAATAATTTAAAATTAAAATCTGAAAATTTAAATGATCCATCTTTCAATATGCTTGAGCATTTGGGTTTCAGTGAAAATGAAATAGATGATGCAAATACATATTGTTGTGGATCAATGACATTGGAAAAAGCGCCACATATAAAAGAAGAGCATTTACCAATATTTGATTGTGCCAACCCTTGTGGAAAAATTGGAAAACGTTTTTTATCAACTGAAAGCCATATTAAAATGATGGCTGCTGCGCAACCATTTATTTCTGGTGCAATTTCAAAAACAATCAACATGCCTAATAAAGCAACTATTAAAGAATGTAAAAACTCTTATATACAATCTTGGAAATTAGGGCTAAAAGCTAATGCACTTTATAGAGACGGATCAAAATTATCCCAACCACTAAGCTCTGCTATTATTGAAGAGGAAGAACTGAAAGAAGAAAGTTCTCCAAAAGAAAAAACTATGCATGCAGCAGAAAAAATCGCTCAAGATTATGTAAAAGAAATTGTAAGAACAAAAAGAAGTAGATTACCTGATAGAAGAAAAGGTTACACACAAAAAGCAATTGTTGCTGGACATAAAGTTTATTTAAGAACTGGAGAATATGATGACGGCTCAATTGGTGAAATATTTCTTGATATGCATAAAGAAGGAGCTGCGTTTAGAAGCTTGATGAATAATTTTGCAATCGCAATATCTATAGGACTTCAATATGGTGTTCCTCTTGAAGAATTTGTTGAAGCTTATGTAAATACAAAATTTGAACCATCTGGTACAGTTCAAGGTAATGATTCAATAAAAATGGCAAGTTCTATTTTAGATTATGTTTTCAGAGAATTAGCTATATCATATTTGAATAAAAAAGACCTTGCACATTTTAATCCAGATCAAAAAATATCCATTAGTGAATCCAATATAAATAAAATACAAGAATTAAAAGCCGCTGCTATTAACGATTCATTATCAAGATATGCTAGTACTGGTTATGTGAGAAATAATTTTTATGTTCTTTCAGGTGGTATGGAAAACATAGAAATTGAAAAAAATACAAAAAATAAAAAAGAAAAAATACAAAAAAATGTAGATGATTTAATAATAAAAGCAAAACTAAAAGGTTATGAGGGTGATGCGTGTGAGGAATGCGGAAATTTTACTTTAGTAAGAAATGGAACATGCTTGAAATGTGATACTTGTGGTGGAACTACAGGATGTAGTTAAAATATATGAAAAATTCTATAAAAAAAAGCCTGAATAACATGGGCTTTTCTTTACCAAAAAGTATTAAAGTAGCTGGCTCTTATGTGCCCTTCTTAAAAGAAAATAAATTTTTATTTATATCAGGTCAATTGCCAATAAAAAATAATAAAGTTTTATTTTTAGGAAAAATTAATGAAAAAAATAAAAAATATGGATATGAAGCAGCACAATTATGTGCTCTAAATATTTTAGGATTAATTAATATAGCAATAAAAGGTAATTTTAGTGAAATAATAAGGTGTGTTAGAATAAATGGTTTTGTTAATTGTGAAAAAAGTTTTTTGGAACACCCTTTTGTAATTAATGGAGCGTCAGATTTAATTAAAAAAATTTTAAAAAAAAAAGGATTACATACAAGAACTGCAATTGGAGTTAGTAGTTTGCCATTTAATGCAAGCGTTGAGGTTGATGCAATTTTTTTAACTAAATAATTTTTTCTTTCTTTTTTTCAGTTACAAAATCAAATTTTAATTTATTATTATTTTTTAAATTAATTTTTATTAAAATTCGTGATTTAAAATTATTAGATAATAAATAATCAGCTATTGGTTCTTTAATTTTTAATTGTATTAATCTTGCAAGTTGTCGCGCTCCATATATTTCACTATAACCATTTTTCACTAAAAAATTCTTTACACTTTTAGAAATTTCAATTGCAATATTTTTTTCTTTCAATCTGCTTTTAAGTTGTGTAATAAATTTGTTAACAATTTTATGAACTGTTATAGGGGTTAATGAATCAAAAGATATAATAGAATCTAATCTATTTCTAAATTCAGGTTTAAAAAAAAATTTAATTTCCTCTTCGTTATTCAATTTTTCTTTATTTGTTTTAAAACCCATCTTACCTTTTGTTAGATTTTCACCGCCAATATTAGTTGTTAATATTAAGATTGTATTTTTAAAATTGACTGATTTTCCATTATTATCTGTTAATCTTCCATAGTCCATTACTTGAAGTAATATATTGAAAAGATCTTGATGAGCTTTTTCAATTTCATCAAATAATACTACTGAATGTGGATGTTGATCAACAGCTTCAGTAAGAAGGCCACCTTGATCAAAACCCACGTAGCCAGGGGGTGAGCCAATTAGTCTGGCAATACTATGTTTTTCTGAATATTCAGACATATCTAGTCTAATAAATTTTGATTCTAAAGAATTTGATAACTGTTTTGCTAACTCAGTTTTTCCAACTCCTGTTGGACCAGTAAATAAAAAACAACCAACTGGTTTATCTGGTTCAGATAATCCAGCCTGAGATACTTTTATTGAACGTGCTAAATCATCAACAGCTTTATCTTGTCCAAATATTAATTTTTTTATTTTTTTATCTAAATTTTTTACTAATAAATTATTTTGATTACTAATACTTTTGAGAGGAATTTTTGCAATTCTTGAAATAGTATTAATTATATCTGAACCATTAATTAAGTTTTTTTTATTTTCAAAAGTTTTTTTATATGCTCCAGCTTCATCTATAATATCAATAGCTTTATCTGGTAATTTTTTTTCTGTAATATATCTATTTGCTAAATCAATAGCTAATTGTAAAGCTTCATCTGTGTATTTTAAATTATGAAAATTTTCATAATATTTTTTAATACCTTGTAATATTTCGAAACATTCTTTTATAGATGGTTCTGATATGTCTATTTTTTGAAATCGTCTTGAAAAAGCTTTATCCTTATCAAAATAATTTCTATATTCTTTATATGTTGTTGAACCTATACATCTAATTTGTCCATTAGATAAAACTGGTTTTAAAATATTTGAAGCATCCATAGAACCTCCACTTGTAGCACCTGCTCCAACTATAGTGTGTATTTCATCAATAAATAAAATATTATTTTTAGACAAACTCATATTTTTTATAACTTTTTTCATTCTTTCTTCAAAATCACCTCTATATTTTGTTCCAGCAATTAACCCTGCTAAATCTAATTGATGAATCACTGATTTTTGCAAAAATTTAGGAACTTCATTATTAAAAATTTTAAGAGCTAAGCCTTCGGCTATCGCTGTCTTTCCTACACCAGGTTCACCAACATATAAAGGATTATTTTTTAAACGTCTTGATAATATTTGTATTGTTCTTTCAATTTCATTATTTCTACCTATTAATTTATCAATTTTTTTATTTTTAGCTTTATTAATTAAATTGATAGTAAAACCATCATTTTTTTTTTCTTTTGGTTGATAAGTGTTAGGATATATAAATTTATCTTCCTTATTTTCTTTTTCTTCTTCTATTTCTTCTTCTTTATCTTCATTTTTTTCTATACCATGTGAAATAAAATTTAATGCGTCCAATCTTGACATATCTTGTTTTTGTAAAAAATAAACTGCATGCGACTCTCTTTCTGAGAAAAATGAAACTAACACATTTGCTCCATTAATTTTTGTACTTTCAGATGTATAAACATGTGATGCCGTTTTTTGCAAAACTCTTTGGAAACTTGCTGATGGCTCAGCTTCTTGTACAGTCGCAGATGTTATGCTTTCTAATTCTTGATCAAGGTATTTTATTAAACTAATCTTAAGGTTTTTAACATCTACATTACAAGCTTTTAATACACTTAGTGCGTCTTCGTCATCTATTAAAGCAAGTAATAAATGCTCTAAAGTTACATATTCTTGTTGTCTATCATTTGCATATGAAATGGCTCTTTTTATAGTTTTTTCTAAATTATCAGATAACATTTTTTTAATTTTTCTCCAAAATACAAAGCAAAGGAAAACCATTATTCCTAGACGTATTAATAACTTTTAATATTTTTGTTTCAGCAATCTCAAATGTAAAAATACCACAGATAGCGGCTCCTTTATTATGTACTTCTAACATTATTTTAGAAGCCTCTTCATGGTTCTTTTTAAAAAAATTTTTTAGCAAATAAACTACAAAATCCATTGGTGTATAATCATCATTTAACATAATAACTTTATACAAAGATGGTTTTTTTAATTTTTTTTTAGTGCTTTTTTTTATTAAAACTTCGTTGTCTTGGTCTATATTTTTTATAAATTTTGGCATTAGATTTTATTTATTAATAAAGAAATTATAAATATAAAAAAAAAAATAGTCAAAATTTTGGAACTTTAAAACTACATTTTTTTAAATTTTTTCTTAAATTTAATTTAACCTTGTTAAGATTTTTTTTGGTATATGCTTCACATCTAGCAACAATGATATTTTGAGTGTTAGATGCTCTAACTAGCCACCAACCATCTTTAGTTGAATATCTTACGCCGTCTATAGCAATAAATTTTTTTTTCTCTTTTTTTAAATTTTTTTTTAATTTTTCAACAATTGTAAATTTTTCAGTTTCTGTAGTATTAAATCTTAATTCAGGTGTATTATAAGATTTTTCCATATCACTAAATATTTTGGATAATGATTTATTAGAATCACAAAAAAGGTTTAAAAATCTAATTGATGCATAAATAGCATCATCAAATCCATAGTATTTATCAGCGAAAAAAATATGGCCGCTCATTTCCCCAGCAAAAATTGCTTTTGTTTCTTTCATTTTTTCTTTTATTAATGAGTGACCTGTCTTCCAAAAAAAAGGCTTGCCTTTTAATTTTTTAATTTCATTAAAAACAATTTGACTTGATTTTATATCTAAAATAATTTTCGACTTTGGTTTTTCTAAAAGAACATCTTTGGCTAAAAAAGCAACAATTTTATCTGCGTATATTATTTTACCTTCATTATCAACAACTCCTAATCTGTCTCCATCTCCATCAAAAGCAAAACCAAAATCACATTTTTTTTTTTTTACTAAGTTTATTAATTGTTTTAAATTTTTTTCTATTGTTGGATCTGGATGATGAGCAGGAAAACTACCATCAATTTTTTCATTAATAAGATAATGTTTTCCATTTAGTTTCTTGGTTAAACGAGAAATTATTTCACCACTTGATCCATTACCCGGATCCCAAGCAATTTTAATATTTTTCTTTACCTTTGCTGAATTAGTTAAAAAAAATAAATATTTATCTTTGATAGATATTTTATTTACTTTTCCTCTTTTATTTTTATAGAAATCCCCTTTAGATGAAATTTTTGCTATATTTAAAATATCTTTCCCAACAATACTTTTATTTTTTAATAACATTTTAAAACCATTATAATTGGGTGGGTTATGAGATCCTGTAATCATAATTCCACTATCTAATTTTTTTGAATACATAGAAAAATAAAGTAATGGCGTTGGAACAAGACCAATTTTAAATACTTCTATTCCTTGTGATAACAAACCTTTTATAAGTTCTTTATGAATTTTAAGAGAACTATGTCTTCCATCGTAACCAATTACTACATTTTTATATTTATTTCTTTTTAAAAGAGTTGCAAAAGATTTTCCTAAATATAACGCATCTATTAAATTAAGATCTTTTCCAACAATACCCCTTATATCATATTCACGTAATATTGTTTTATTGAAAGTGTGGCTGTACATTAAAAAATTTTAAATGCCTAAATACCTAATAGGTTTAATATAGGTTTAAATAAATTTAGAATTTTTGATAATGACAGTAATGAACCTATTTTACCTGTATAAATAAAATAAATAATTACTCCTACAATAAAAAAAATAAATAAATATCTGATTTTTAGATTTGTATTTTTAAAAAATTTTATTAATAAAAAAATTAATAAAAAAATTAATAATGAGATTAATACGAGTTTAATCATTAGATCTTATTGATTTTAATATTTTATCATCTTTAGTAAATTCGCTTACGTTTAAACAAATTTTTTTTATATGTCTCAAATTAAAAAAAGGATTAAGTAAAATTCCTCTTAACCATCTTAAATTATTATATTTAACAACTGAAAAGAAAATATTATGTTTTTTGAACAAAAATTTTTGAAGATTTAAATTTAGCAAATCATTTTCATTTGCATTCTTATTTCTTACTTCATATCTAAAGCAAAGAATATTCATTTGAGGTTCACAAGCAATCTTAATATTGTTTATTTCTAATAATTTTTTTTTAAATAAATTAGTATATTTAAATGAATTTTCTATAATTTCTGAATAACTAAAATTTCCTAAATGTTGAAGTGATAACCACAATTTTAAAACATCTGGGTATCTTGTTCCTTGTAAAGTTATTTCACCCTGATGATATTCATCTTTATTTTTCATTACATAAGGCAAAGGAGTAAAAAAATCCGAATAAAGATATTTTTTATTTTTTAATAATAGCACTGAACAAGTTTTAGTTATATACAACCACTTCTGTGGGTTGAATGAAATTGAGTCTGAATTTTCAATACCACTTAATTTATTTTTAAATTTGTCTGAAAAAGTTAAAGCACCTCCATAAACCGCATCTGTATGCATCCACAATTTATATTTATCAGCTATTTTTGATACTTCATTTAAATCATCGACACTTCCGGTAATAGTTGTTCCTGCTGTAGCGACTATACAAAATGGAAAACCTTTATCTTTAATTTTTTGTCTTATTAATTTATCTAAATCAGATATTTTCATTCTTCCATCTGCGTTTGTTTGAATAGGAATAACTGATTTTGTGCCTAAACCAAGAACCATTGCTGCTTTTTGTATTGAAGTATGAGATTCTTCAGATGCAAAAATATATGGTTTTCTTTTTAAACCAATTAAACCTTTTTCAAATGAACCTAGAATACGATTTCTAGCTAATGCTATTGCTTGTATGTTTGATAACGAACCACCCGCAAGCATTACTCCACCGGAATCTTGGCCGAGATTAAATTTATTTGCTAAATTTTTTGTAACTTTATTTTCAATTTCTGTAAGTATTGGAGCAGTTTCTTTGCTAAGCATATTATTATTAATCGTTGAGCATATTATATCCCCAACAATAGACATAGTTGTTGGCAACGAATCCATATGACCTAAATAATATGGATTAGAAGCATTCATTGAATTATTAATTATAATTTTTATTTGTTTTAAAATTTTTGATTCAGAAATAGGTAAATCATTAAGATTAAATTTATCAAAATTTTTTATATTTTTTGGTAATGGTGGAAATTTTTCTGCGTTTGAAGATCTATTTAGTAATACATCGACTATTTTATAGATAAAATATTTTATTTCTTTAACATTCTTTCCATAAGGATTCACGAATGCCATTTTTTGAATATTTTTTTTTACCATTAAATTTCTCTAATTGATTATTAAAAGTAATTGAAAAAAATTATAAACCAAATAATATCTTATAATTATGATAATGATTATCATTATCAGTAAATACTAAAATCTTCAATGTTTAATAAAAAAAAAACCTTAATTTCTATATTGGCCATCTTTTTTGTTAGTTTTATATTTATTATTTTAGAATCAAAAACAGAAAATGAATTAAATATATACTCAGGACGGAAATCACATTTGATAAAACCATTAATTAATGAGTTTGAAAAAAGTAAAAAAATAAAAATCAATATAATAACAGGAAAATCTGATGCATTTATAGAAAGATTAAAACTTGAAGGAAAAAATACAAAAGCAGATATTTTACTAACAACTGATATTACTAGACTCTCAAGAGCAAAACAAAATAATTTATTTGAAAAAGTTAATTCAGAAATATTACGAAAAAATATTCCATCTAAATATATTAGTAAAGATAATGATTGGTTCGGACTATCAGTTAGAGCGCGTCCAATAATTTTTTCAAAAGTTAGGGTAAATATAAATGACTTAGAAAATTATGAACAACTTGCTAATGAAAAATGGAAAAATAAAATTTGTATGAGATCATCAGCCAATGTATATAACCAATCTTTAATTGCATATATGATTTTAAATTTAGGGGAAAAAAAAGCTGAAGATTGGATAAAAAATTTAGTAATCAATTTTGCAAAAAAACCTTATGGGGGTGATAGAGACCAGATAAAAGCTATCGCAAATGGTGAATGCGATATCACTGTTGCAAACACGTATTATTTAGCGAATATGATTAACAGTAAAAACAAAAAAGATAGGGAAGCTGCTGAAAAAGTATCTATATTTTGGCCTAATCAAAGGAATATTGGAGCTCATATAAATTTAAGTGGAGCTGGGGTAATTAAAGGTTCAAAAAATTACAAAAATGCGGTTATTTTTTTAGAATTTTTATCTTCTAAAAAGGCACAAGAAATATATTCAAAAAATATACATGAATATTCAATCAGAAATGATGTTTTGCCTTCGGAAACTGTGTCAAAGTTTGGAAAATTTAAGGCGGATGATACAAAATTAGAAGAAATAGGAAAAAAAATTAAAATTGCTATATATCTAGCATCAAAACATAATTGGAGATAAATTAAAATAAAAGAAGTAAGGAGCCGGTATATTTGAGGGAGAATTAATGGCCCCTTACTTAATTTTATAGAAATCTATAAAAAATTAACGAAAATTGTAAAATTTTATTCCACTTTAATTAAAAAATTATTATTTAGTGTATAATTGATAATTGATATTAATTATTTAGTTGTGAAATTTTTTATATACTTTTTATTTTTTTTTCTTGTAATCCTGTGTTTCAATTCAAATACATTTTCTATAGATTTTGAAACTGCAAAGAAAAATTTAGATAATAAAGAGTACAGTAAAGCGTATGATAATTTCAATAAGTGTACCTCTAATTGTTTAGAAACTGGTGACTGTTCAGAAGAACACTTTTTATGCATGCTTGAAATTGGAAGAATGTTAGAACAAGGATTAGCAGAAAAAGATCTAACCAAAGAACAAAGATTAAATAAAGCAAAATTTTGGTACAAATATTGTTCCGATAAAGGATCAGAAATATGTGCACAAAAGAGTTCAACGTTAGAACCTAGAACGCAGTTTATTGTAAAAAATATTCAAGAAAAACTATTTGATTTGGGGTACCCAATTAAAAGGGATGATATACCAGGGGTTGAAACTTTTGCAGTTATTAAACAGTTTCAAGAAAAAGAAAATCTTCCTGTTGAATTACCTACAGAGCCTGAAGAATGGTTAAAGTTAAATGATATGTTAACAAATGCGTTAGCTAATAAAAATAACAATCAAAATATTAAAATAGGAAAGCCTTCAGATTATGCTACTGGGATATGGGTAGGTGAAAATGATAATTTATATGTTTTAACTGCAGGGCATTTTGCAAATGGATGCGCAAAAATAAGATCAAACGAATTAAGTTTGAGAGTCTATAAAATTGATAATTATAATGATCTTGCTTTACTAGAAAGTGATAATGCAATAAATAATAATCATATTCCTGCTGAATTGCCTTCAAAAGCAGGAATTGAAAATGAAAAAATTTATGTCTTTGGATACCCTAGACAAACAATTCTTGGAAAAAGCGAAACATCTGAAGGAGAAATTCTTTCGTTAACTGCAAAAGGTGATAGAAGTAGGATTGTTATTTCAGGAGATTTGCATGCACATTCAAGCGGTAGCCCTGTTATTAATGAAAAAGGCTTAATTATTGGAAGCGTTCATGCAAAGGCATCGCTGTGGAAACAAGTTAAAGAAAGATTAAACTTAGGTGTTAGTTCTAAAGGGCAAAATTTAGCAATTTCAATTTACACAATTAAAAGCTTTCTTGATGAAAACAACATTAACTATTTGACAATCAACAAATCAGAAAAAAAAGATAGAGAAAAAATAATTTCAGAAGCAAAAAAATTCACAATACCTTTAGAATGTTGGGGTAAAAATTAATGCAATAAAAATCTTCTATTTACGTTATAAAAATTGAGGATAAATTAAAAATGAGGGAGATATGAAGAAAAAAAATACAACAATAAGGCAAGAGGCTCGTGAATGTTATGGAGATTTATTAAATTATACTAAGTTTAATTTAACCCTAAACCATCACGATGCAGAGGATTTGGTTTCAGAAACATACATAAAATTTTTTAATTCATACGATAAAGGAAGAAGTAATTATAAAGAAGGTACAAATATTTTAGGATATTTAAAATTAATTGTTAAAAATTTATATATAGATAGGACTAGAAAAAAAAAAAGATCCCCAAACGTTATTTCTCTTCACAAAAAAACAGATGATGGAGAAATCATCAATTTTGATGAATATAAGTCACAAAAACTTGAAAAAGGTGAGGAAAATTTAAAAGATCCATTTGCTTTAAATGTAGATATTAAAAAAATTCTAGAAAAAATGGATAAATTACTTTCTCAAGAAGATAAAGAAATATTTTTCTTAATATTTGTAGAAGGATATAAATATAATGAAGTAGCAAAAAAACTCAAAATTTCACAAGGAACAATAGGAAGTAGATTAAATAGAAATCTAAAAAAAATTAGGCAAGAATTAGACGAAAAAAACGTTGTTAAAATCAAGGAATTTAAAAAATGAAAATTGATGATAGTAAAATAATCAAGTTTATTAATAATGATCTTTCTAGATCAGAAAAAAATAAAATTCAATTATTAATAAATAATAATCCAAAAATAAAATTTAGAGTTGAAGGCTTAAGGAATTTTAGTTCTATTCTTAAAGAAGAGTCTAAAGCTAATAAAAAAACAAAAATGCCTAAAAATTTATATGAAAAAATATCTGTCGAACAAAGTACTAAAAAAAGATATGTTTCAAATAATTTTAGTAATTTTTATAGAATAGCAGCTGGTATCCTTGCTTTTGTTTTAATAGGTTGGGTAATAACTATGCCAAATAAAACCTATTTGTCTCAAAAAAGTTATTTAACAGATAAAAATTATTATTCGTCTAAAATTTATTATACTAAATCTGAAAGAGACCAATTTCTTTCTAAATACGATAACTGCAAAGCCGATAAACAAAAAATGTTTGATGAAAACAATGAAGAAGTGTTTCCGGTAATTTGTAAAATAGATTAAAAAAAGTTTGCAATAAAAATTCAAAAGTTTCGTTCTATTAACTATGAAAAATAAATTAATATACCCTATTTATGGTATTCTATTCATCTTCCTTCTTTCTGTTGGTAAACTAGCAATTTCAAAGCAACCAGTTGATACTGCATTTCCTGGCACAAGATGGTTAGAAATGGATAATTTTATTGGTGCAAGTAAAGCTAATATAGATGAGTTAAAAGAAGCAACAATTGAGCCAATTGAATTTGCTGAGGATATATCAATACCTGAGTTACCTAATTTACAAGATATCCCTCTTACAGAAGAAGATAAATAATAATAAAATAGTTTGATTTTTTAATCTTTTATCATCAAATAAATAGCATTCTTAAAATGAAGAAAGTTATTTATTTTGTATCAGAAGATTGGGTTTTTTTAAATCATCGTATAGAGCTAGCCAAAAAAATTCAAAAAAAAGGCTATAGAGTAATATTAGTTACAAACATAACTCATTATAAAAATCTTATTGAAAAAGAAAAAATAAAGGTTATTCCAATAAAAATTGAACGTGGAAGTTTAAATATTCGAAAATCTATTAGAACAATTTATAAATTGAGCAAAATTTATAAAAAAGTAAATCCTGATATTGTTCATAATTTTGGTTTAAGACAAATTGTTCATGGTAATATTTCGGCACAAATTGCAGGAGTGAAAAAAACTTTTAATTCAATTATTGGATTAGGTAGTACATTTATTTCTGGTAATTTTTTTCTTAAATTTTTTATAACTAATTTATTACGATTTGTTTTATTTTTTAAAAGTTCACAAGTTTTAGTTCAAAATAAAGATGATTATATTTTTTTTAAAAAAAAAATATTGATTAGAAAAAAAAACTTACATTTCAATACAACGTCTGGGATAAATTTAAAAAAATATACTGCTTCAAAAGAACCAAAAGGGAAAATAATTTTTCTATTTGCATCAAGAATTTTAAAAGACAAAGGTATAATGGAATTAATTAAAGCATCAAAAGAACTTAATAAAATTACAAAAAACTTTGAATTGTTTATTGCAGGAAATGTTGATAGTCAGAATCCCTCTTCTGTTTCGTATGAAGAAATCCAATCTTGGGAAGCTCTTGATTATTTAAAGTATATGGGACATGTAAATAATATAAATGATTTATATAAGAAAATTCATGTAGCAATACTTCCGTCTTATAGAGAAGGTTTGCCAAAAGGTTTGCTAGAAGCAGCTGCTTGTCGTAAACCAATTATAGCAACAGATGTCACTGGATGTAGAGATGTAGTTATAGATGGAAAAAACGGAATACTTGTAAATCCAAAAAATTCAGATGAATTATTTTTAGCAATGAAAAAAATGGTACAAAATAAAAAAATTAGATTGGCTATGGGTAAAGAAGGAAGAAATTTTGTGAAAAAAAATTTTTTACTAGAAAATACAGTTAAAAATTTAATTCATTTATATAAAAATTGTTAAAAATTTTTTTATGGTGCTTTTATCTTCATGTTTGCATTTATAGCTACACATATTCTTGGACTATCTCCATAATATGTTCTAACACCGTGTCTTAAATAACTAGGAAAGAGATTCATCAAACCTGTTTTTGGTTTAATTAAATGTTCTCCAGGTAATAAACCTGGAAAAAAAGCAGTCAAATGTGGTAAATTTGGACTGAAAGCTTCAAACAAACCACATTTATTTTCATCAAGTTCGTCTCCTGCATCAACATAATAAGTCCCTGACCATGTAGACATAGGATGTATATGGGCAATATTTGAATGTCCATTTCTATTTACATTTGCCCAACCATAAATATGAAAATCCATTGGAATAGTTTGTACAAATTCTAGTTTTTTAGTTGAAGACTCTATTAATTTTAAAAACAAATTATATAATTTTTCTATACTTTCACCTTCCCAACGAAAAAAGTCCCCTTCTGATTGCCAGCCACCTTGATTACTTTTGCTTGTTGTTGGAATTTCTTTTTCTTTTTTTAAAATAATTTCTTTTAGCTCTTTATTCATTTCCTCAGTATTTGTTGTTTGGTATTGTACAATGGGGATGGAAAATACGTTCTCGTACTTTAGTTTTTTTTCATCAAAATCGATAATTTTTTTATTATCTGACATTTAAAACAAACCTTGTATTAAGCCTTTTTCATCAATATAAATTGATTCAGCAGCTGGAGTTTTTGGCAGACCCGGCATTAACATAATATCCCCGCAAATAACAACAACAAATTCTGCTCCAGCAGAAACTCTTATTTCTCTAACTGGTAAATTGTGTTCCTGTGGTAATCCACCATTATCCGGATCAGCAGTAAAACTATATTGAGTTTTTGCAATACAAACTGGAAATTTTTCATACTTAGTTCCTTTGAGATCTTCAAGTTGTTTTTTTGCAGTGGTGCTAATTTCAAGTTCTTTTGCACCATAAATTTCAGTAGAAACTTTTTTAATTTTTTCTTCTAATGATAAATTATCATCATACAAAGTTTTAAAATTTGATTTAGTTTTATCTAATGTGTCTACAACCTCATTTGCTAAATCCACTGCGCCATCTCCTCCAAACTCCCAATGCTTACTAGTAACTGCTTTTATTCCTACTTTTTCACAAACTTTTCTTATAACATCCATTTCATCTTCTGTATCAGATACAAATGCATTAATTCCAACAACAACAGGAACACCGTATTTTTTTAAATTCTCGATATGTTTAAGCAAATTTTCAGATCCTTTTTTTACTGCTTCAACATTTTCTTTGTTAAGTTTTTCTTTATCAACTCCGCCATGCATTTTCAAAGCTCTAATAGTTGCAACTAAAACAGTTGCATCGGGTGCTAAATTTGCTTTTCTGCATTTAATATCTAAAAATTTTTCAGCACCAAGATCGGCGCCAAATCCTGCTTCTGTAACAACGTAATCAGATATTTTTAACGCGGTTTTTGTAGCAATAATTGTATTACATCCGTGTGCAATATTTCCAAACGGACCACCATGAACAAAAACTGGGTTATTTTCAAGACTTTGAATTATGTTTGGCTTTATAGCATCTTTTAATAAAACTAACATAGACCCTATGACATTTAAATCCTTTGCAAGAACAGGGTCTTTATCACTAGTATAACCAACAAGTATGTTGCCTAATCTTCTTTCTAAATCTTTTAAATCGTCAGCTAATGTAAAAATTGCCATAATTTCTGATGCTGGGGTAATATTAAAACCGTCTTCCCTTGGAAAACCATTTCCAGGACCTCCAATACTGCATATAATTTGTCTTAATGCCCTATCGTTCATATCCATTGTTCTTTTCCAATTAACTCTTCTTGCATCAATTATTGGTTCTTTTCTCCAATTAATATGATTGTCAATTGCTGCTGATAATAAATTGTGAGCAGTACTAATTGCATGGAAATCTCCTGTAAAATGTAAATTTAAATCTTCCATTGGAACTGCTTGTGCTTTTCCACCACCTGCAGCCCCACCTTTCATACCAAAACAAGGCCCCAAACTTGGTTCTCTGATACAAACTGAGGAATTTTTTCCAATTTTACAAAGAGCATCTCCAATGCCGAGTGTAGTTGTTGTTTTTCCCTCACCAGCAGGAGTGGGTGTAATAGCAGTTACTAAAATTAATTTACCATTTTTGTTTTTATCTAAAGAATTTATATAATCAAAACTAAGTTTTGTTTTATAGTGCCCGTATTGTTCAAGATACTTTTCTGGAATATTTAATTTTTTTTCTGCAATTTCCACTATATTTTGAAGTTTTGCTTCTCTAGCAATTTCAATATCACTTTTATATTTTTTATTTTCTGCCATATTTAAAATTAAATTAACTATATATAATATATGAATTTAGATAATTTTAAAAATAAAACAGCAAAAATTCTCTTAGATATTAAAGCAATAAATTTTCAACCAAAAAAACCTTTTAAACTTACATCTGGAAAACTAAGTCCTGTCTATGTTGATTGTAGAAAAATTATAAGTCATCTAAAAGAGAGAAGATTAATTATAAATATGGGATCAAAATTAATTAAAAAAAAAATAAATTTGAGAAATATAGATTATATTGCTGGAGGCGAGACAGCCGGAATACCTTATGCATCTTGGATATCAGAAAAACTTAATAAACCAATGATATATATTAGAAAAAAACCAAAAGGGTTTGGTAAATTGTCTCAAATAGAAGGTGAGATTAAAAATAAGTCTCGAGTACTATTAATTGAAGACCTGTCTACCGATGGAAAAAGTAAAATTAACTTTTGTAATGCAATAAAAAAAGCTGGAGGAGAAATAAAAAATATTTTTGTTATTTTTAATTACGGTATTTATTCAGATGCAGTTTTTAAAAGAAATAATTTAAAACTTCACTTTTTAACTAACTGGAAATTTGTTATTAAAAATCTTAAAAAGAAAAAAAGTTTGAAAAATGAAGAAATTTTAGAAATTGAAAATTTTCTATCTAAAAAAAATTAATTTTTTTTTATTAAATGAATTCTTCCTTTATTTGTTGTTGAGTTTTTTGCAAAAGATCTTTTTGGTATTCTCCCTGCTAAAAAAGCATTTCTTCCAGCTACTATGGCATCTGCCATTGCTTTTGCCATTAATTTTGGATTTTGTGCTTCTGCAACTGAAGTATTTAGTAAAACTCCATCACATCCTAATTCCATCGCAATAGCAACATCTGAAGCTGTGCCAACTCCAGCATCTACAATTACTGGAACATTTGATTCTTCTACAATTACTTTTATATTTTGTTGATTTTGTATCCCCATCCCTGATCCAATAGGTGCGGCTAGAGGCATAACGGCTGAACAACCAACATCTTCTAATTTTTTACAAACTATTGGGTCATCATTACAATATGGTAAAACGTTAAATTTTTTTTTTACTAATTCTTTAGCAGCAGTAATAAGATTTTCTACATCTGGCAATAAATCTTCATCATTTCCTATTACTTCTAACTTTACAAAATTTGTTTTTAGTGCTTCTCTAGCTAATTCAGCTGTTAAAACAGCTTCTTTTATAGTGTAACATCCAGCAGTATTAGGAAGAATAAAATATTTTTTTTTTAAAATATCTATTATATTTTCATTATATTTTTTTAAAGTTATCCTTCTAATTGCTACTGTAACAACTTCTGTTCTTCCAGCATTAAGAGATTCCAGCATAACTTGATGATTAGGGTATCTAGAAGTACCCATAAATAATCTAGATTTAAATTTTTTATTTCCAATAGAAAGAAAATTTTTCATAAGTTTTTTTATCCTCCTTTAAGAGGTTGAACAATTTCAATTATGTCTCCAGATTTTATCTTATAACTTTCCCAGTTATTTTTTTCAACAACTTCTTCATTTACTGCAACTGCCATATTTTGGCTTTTAATTATTTTTATTTCATTTAAAACTTTTGATAAAGTTTCTGAAAGGACAAAAGTATTTTCTCCATTAATTATCAATTTTTTTTTCATTTTTCTAAATTACAAATCTTCCAGGTTTAAAGTTATTAAAATCATCTTCTATCTTACCATTTAAATAATAATTTTTTATAACGTTTGACGTTAATGGAGCCAAAAGTATACCGTTTCTATGATGTCCTGTCGCATATATCAAGCCCTTTATTTTCTTTGAAGGACCTATAATTGGAGCCTCGTCTCTAGTTGCTGGTCTTAAGCCCGACCAAGACTCAACAATTGATAGATCTTCTATTGCTGGCAATACTTCTCTTGCTATTTTTAACAAATTATAAATACCGCCCGCAGTTAAACTTTTATCAAAACCCATTTCTTCTTCTGTGGCTCCAATAATTAGATCAAAATTATCTCTAGGGACTAAATAAACATTCTCTCTCCATAGAATATGTTTTAAAAGTGAAGAGCTTTTTGGCATTTTGAGACAAACCATTTGACCTTTTACAGGTCTTATCGGCACTTCCTTTATTTCTATATTTTTAATCCTATTAGTCCAAGCACCAGAACAAACTATTATTTCTTTCGTTTTTATTGTTTCATTTCTTGTTTTAACTCCAATTACTTGATCTTTATCCGTAATAATTTTTTTAACTTCCGTATTTTCTTTAAAAATACAGCTATTTTTATTTTTTTTTAATATTGTTATTAATGCATCTAAAATATAGCGATTATTTACATGATGATCCTCTGGCGAAAAAAAACCCGATAATACATTATTAGACACATACGGCTCTTTTTCTCTAATTTTATTTCCAGAAAGCCAGGAAACGTTTACTTTGTTATTTTTAAGAAAATTATAATTATTTCTTAATTTTTGTTCTTCGTTAATATCACACGCAATCATTAATGTGCCTTCTTTTCTATAACCAATGCATTTTCCAGACTTATTTTCAAGTTCTCTAGCAAACTTAGGCCATGCATATTGGCTCTTTTCAAATATAGGTAATAATTGTTTTTCAGATGGTTTCAAATCTAATCTTCCAGATAGCATTCCTGCTGCAGCCCAACTGGCTTCTTTACCTAAATTTTTTTTATCGATAACTACAACTTTTTTTCCAATACCGACCAAGCGCCAAGCTATCGATAAACCTATAATTCCGCCACCTATAATTAAAACCATTGTCGTGTCTTAAAGTTATGTTACATTATTATTGATTATAATAATTATATATTCTTTTAATTATAATGGATTATAAAAAATTTTTTTCAGACTCTATAAATAGCTTAAAAAAATCTGGTGAATATAGAATTTTCAGGAATGTAGAGAGAATAGCTGGTTCGTTTCCTAATGCTAAATTCAATGACTTAGTTAAAAAAGAAAATATAGTTGTTTGGTGTAGTAATGATTACTTGGGTATGGGGCAACATCCATTTATTTTAGAAGCAATTGAAAGATCAATGAAAGAATTTGGGGCGGGATCTGGTGGTACAAGAAATATTTCAGGAACAAGCAATGCTCATATTGTTTTAGAAAATGAAATTTCTGAGATTCATGAAAAAGAATCATCTTTGATTTTTACTTCAGGTTATGTAGCAAATGACGCATCATTAAGTATTTTAGGTTCTAAATTAAACAAATGTGCATTTTTTTCTGATGAAAAAAATCATGCGTCAATAATAAATGGTATTAGAAATAGCAAAGCTGAAAAGTTTATTTTTAAACATAACAATATTAAGCATTTAGAAACTCTTTTAAAAAAAGTTGGTATTGATAGACCAAAAATAATTGTATTTGAATCTGTATATTCGATGGATGGTGATTTTACTCCAATTGAATCTCTTGTAAAACTTGCAAAGAAATATAATGCATTAACATATCTTGATGAAGTTCATGGAGTTGGTCTTTATGGATCACATGGGGGAGGTGTAGCTCAAGAACAAAAAATAATGCATGAAATTGATATTATTAATGGTACGTTAGCAAAGGCATTTGGACTAATAGGTGGCTATGTATCTTCAAGTAAAATAATTATTGATTTTATAAGAAGTTATTCTCCAGGTTTTATATTTACAACATCGATTCCTCCAGCAATTGCATCTGGTGCTATTGCGAGCATAAGATACGTAAAAGACAATCAGCAATTAAGGGATAAGTTAAAAGAAAAATGTTTATTAATTAAAGAAAAATTACTTGCGGCAAATATACCTTTTTTAAAAACTAAAAGTCATATAATTCCAATAATTATAGGTGATACTAAATTATGTAAAAAAGCTGCTGATGAATTATTAGAAAAACATAAAGTGTATTTGCAGCCGATAAATTATCCAACAGTACCTAGAGGTAAAGAAAGATTAAGAATTACACCATCACCTTTACATACTGATCAAATGATAGATGAATTAATAAATGCACTTAAATTTACCTGGAAAAAATTGAAATTAAAAAAAGCTGCATAAAAAAAATAAACTAAAAAAAAAAAAAAAAATTATTATTTATTACATATAGTAAAAAAATGATGAGCACATCTTTAATGAAAAATAAAAAAGGTTTGGTTATGGGTGTTGCTAATGATAGATCTATTGCTTGGGCTATAGCAAAAAGTTTATCTAATTCAGGTGCAAAAGTAGCATTAACTTATCAAGGAGAGGCTTTAAAAAAAAGAGTTACCCCCTTAGCAAAAGAAATTAATTCGTCTATAGTTTTAGAATGCAATGTAGAAAATGACAATGACATTCCAAAAGTTTTTAATGAAATCAAAAAAAAATGGAAAACTATTGATTTTGTAGTCCATGCAATTGCTTTCTCTAGTAGAGAAGAATTAAAAGGAAAATATTTAAATACTACAAAAGATAATTTTAAAAAAACAATGGCTATTTCTTGCTACTCGTTTACAGAAGTAGCAAGAGAAGCGGAAAAAATAATGACTAACGGTGGAACATTGTTAACTCTATCATATTTTGGATCAGAAAGGTTTATGCCACATTATAATGTGATGGGAATTGCAAAATCAGCTTTGGAAGCCAGTATAAAATATTTAGCAAAAGACTTAGGTAAAAAAAAAATTAGAGTAAACGCTTTATCTCCTGGTCCGATTAAGACTCTTGCTGCATCAGCAATTGGGGATTTTAATTATATTTTAAAATGGAATGAAAATAATTCACCATTAAAAAGAAATATTACATCAGAAGATATATCTGGTTCTGCTCTTTATTTTTTAAGTGATCTTTCCTCAGGTGTGACTGGAGAAATACATCATGTGGACTCTGGTTATAATATAATTGGAATGAAAGATTTAGATTCACCTGATATTTTTGAAGAAAAATAAAAATGCCTGGAAATAGTTTTGGTAAAATATTTAAATTTAGTACTTGGGGTGAAAGTCATGGGCCAGCTATTGGTTGTACAATCGATGGTGCCCCTTCAAAAATTAGTATAAATGAAAAAGAAATTCAATTTTTTTTAAATCAAAGAAGACCAGGAAGTAATAAGTTTGTTACACAAAGAAAAGAAAAGGACAAGGTTAAAATTTTATCTGGTGTTTTTAATAATTATACTACAGGAGCACCGATATCTTTTATTATTTATAATGAAGATCAAAAATCAAAAGATTATGAAAAATTAAAAAATAAATTTAGACCTGGACACGCTGACTACACTTATGAAAAAAAATATGGAATTAGAGATTATCGTGGTGGTGGAAGATCATCAGCTAGAGAAACTGCGATGAGAGTTGCCGCAGGTGTTATAGCAAGAAAAATTTTATCATCAAAGCTTGGCAAAAATTTTTCAATCCGTGGTGCTTTAATTCAAATGGGTTCTTTACATATAAATAGAGATAATTGGGATTGGAATTTTACAAAAAAGAATCCTTTTTGGTGCCCTGATAAAAATATGATAAAAGTTTGGGAAAATTATCTTATGCAAATTAGAAAAAATGGTTCTTCTGTTGGAGCGATAATTGAATTAGAAGCTAGTGGGATTCCTGTAGGACTTGGTGAACCTGTTTATGATAAATTAGATGCAGATATAGCAAAAGCTTTGATGAGTATTAATGCTGTTAAAGGAGTCGAAATAGGAAGTGGTTTTGCATCTGCATTTATTCCTGGTGAAGAAAGTTCTGATGAAATGACTTTAAAAAAAGGAAAAGTTAAATTTAAATCTAATCATGCTGGTGGTGTTTTAGGTGGGATATCATCAGGCCAAAATATAATTGCTAGATTTGTTGTTAAACCAACTAGTTCAATTTTAAAATCTAAAAAAACAGTAACAAATAAATTAAAAAAAACATCTGTTTCAGTTGGTGGTAGACATGATCCGTGTGTTGGAATTAGAGCTGTACCAATTGGTGAAGCAATGTTGGCTTGCGTTTTAGCAGATCATTTTTTAAGAAACAAAGTTTTTCAATCTTGAAATATTAAACTAGATCAATTTCCTTTTTTGAATAATTGCTTCCAAGAGTTTGCAAAGCACAGTAAGCAATATCTTTTGATAAAAGATTTGCTTCTTCGTATTGTTCTTCAGGTTTGCCGTGTGGTAAAAATCTATCTGGGAAAAACAAAGATCTAAATTTAAGTCCACCATCCAATAAAGTTTCGTTACTCAAAAATTTAGTCACATGAGAAGCAAAGCCGCCGATTGATGCTTCTTCTACTGTTATTAATGTTTCATGTTCTATTGCTAATTGTTTTATTAATTTTGTATCTAGTGGTTTACAAAATCTCGCATCTGCTACCGTTGTTGATAATCCTTTTGCATTTAACATATCAGCAGCTTTTATACATTCATAAAGTCTTGCACCATAAGATAAAATAGCAATTTTACTTCCTTCTTTAATAATTCTTCCCTTACCTATTTCTAATGGTATTCCTTCTGAAGGAATTGGTACTCCTATACCATCACCTCTTGGATATCTAAAAGCTGATGGACGATCATTTATTTGAGCAGCTGTTGCAACCATATGGACCAACTCAGATTCATCTGAAGGCGCCATTAAAATAAAACCTGGTAAGCAACCTAAGTAAGATATATCGAAAGATCCTGCATGGGTTGCTCCATCAGCACCAACTTGGCCTGCTCTATCCATAGCAAAACGAACAGGTAATTTTTGAATTGCCACATCATGAACAACTTGGTCGTAAGCTCTTTGTAAAAAAGTAGAATATATAGTTGCAAATGGTTTAAATCCTTCTGTTGCAAGACCAGCTGCAAATGTTACTGCATGTTGTTCTGCAATTCCTACATCGAAACTTCTACTTGGAAATTCTTTTTGAAATAAATCTACACCTGTACCTCCTGGCATTGCAGCAGTAATTGCAACAATTTTTTTATCTTTTTTTGCTTCGTTAATTAAACTATTTGCATAAACTTTTGTATATGAAGGTGCTTTAGATTCTGATTTTTGTTGTACTCCAGTTGCAACATTAAATTTATTTACACCATGATATTTATCATCAGATTTTTCTGCAGGTTTGTATCCTTTACCTTTTTTTGTAACACAATGAATAAGTATCGGACCATTCTTATATTTTTTTGCATTTTCTAATACAGGGATTAGACTTTTCAAATTATGTCCATCAACTGGCCCAACATAGAAAAAACCTAATTCTTCAAAAAGTGTTCCGCCAGTTACAAAACTTCTTGCAAGTTCCTCAGCTTTTTTTGCAGCTTTACCAATTCTATCAGGAAATGTTTTTGAAACAATTTTTCCTCCAAGATTTTTAAATGATTGGTAAGTGCCAGATGAAATTAGTCTTGAAAGATAATTACTTAATGCACCAACAGGTGGTGCAATTGACATATCATTATCATTAAGTATAACAACTAGCCTTGATTTTTCAGAACCTGCATTATTCATTGCTTCATAAGCCATGCCTCCGCTCATTGCCCCATCACCTACAACACAAATAACATGATTTTTTTTCTTCATTAAGTCTCTAGCTATAGCCATTCCTAAACCAGAAGACATTGCTGTTGAAGCATGTGCAGCACCAAATGGATCATATTCGCTTTCCGTCCTTTTTGTAAATCCATAAAGACCATTTTTTTGTCTAAGTGTTTTTATTTTATCTCTTCTTCCAGTTAAAATTTTGTGCGGATAAGCTTGGTGTCCAACATCCCAAACAAGCCTATCATTTGGCGTATTAAAAACATAATGAATAGCAACTGTTAATTCTATTACTCCTAAACTTGCGCCTAGATGTCCTCCAGTTACTGAAACAGTATTTACAGTTTCGTTTCTTAATTCAACAGCTAAATCTTCCAAATTATTTTTAGATAATTTACGCAAATCTTTTGGAAAATTTATTTTATCTAATAAAGGAGTGTTAGTACCTTCCATAAATTCAATATTATATTATATTTATTTATTTCTTTCTACAATAAATCTTGCAATCTCTCTAAGCATATCCGCTCTACTATCAAAAACTTCCAAGTGCTCAATTGCTTGGTTCCCAAGAATTTCTAGTTGTTTCTTCGCTCTTTCTTTACCTAAAATAGAAACAAAGTTTTTTTTACCAATTTTTTTATCTTTATTAACTTTTTTTCCTAATTTTTTTGTTGTACTTGTAACATCTAATAAATCATCTCTAATTTGATAAGCTAGTCCTATATCATGTGCATAACCTTGTAATGCAAATTTATATTTTTTTTCTGCTCTACCTAATATTGCTCCTGCGTTGCATGAAAATGCAATTAATGCTCCTGTTTTTAATCTTTGAATTCTTGTAATAACCCCTATACTTAGTTTTTTATTCTCTGCTTCAAGGTCCATCATTTGACCTGCAACCATTCCATTTGCTCCAGCTGCTCTTGCTAATTCATAAATTAATTCACATCTAATCTTTGAATCATTATGAGTTAAATTATCAGATAAAATTTCAAAAGATAACGTAAGTAAAGAGTCACCAGCTAAAATTGCTGTAGCTTCATTATACTTTCTATGTGTTGTAGGCAAACCTCTTCTTAAAAAATCATTATCCATTGAAGGCAAATCATCGTGAATTAGTGAATATGCATGGATCATTTCTATTGATGACGCTACTCGTAATGCATTTTTTTGATCAACGTCAAATAATTTTGATGATTGAATTACTAAATAAGGTCTTATTCTTTTTCCACTAGACAAAATTGAATAATTTATTGCCTCAAAAAGTTTTTTTTCTAGACCTTTTCCACTTGGTAAAAGTGATTTAATTGTTTTATCAACTTCTTTTTGCGCATTTTTTAAATTCAATTCTAAATCGCTCATATTTTCTTTTCTATAGTAGAATCAATGTTATTAACCCTCACTTCATCTATCTTTTTTTTTGCTTCTTTTAACTTTCTTTCACAATGTTTTTTTAATAAAACTCCTCTATTATATAAATTAACTGCGTTTTCTAATGTTGAATTACCATCTTCAAAACTTTCAGTAATACCTTCTAACTCTTCTAAAGCCTCTTCAAATGAAAGATTATTAATATTATTTTTATTAATTTTTTTCATATTCATAAAATTAATCCTTTTACATGTTCCAAACAACTTTCTGATAAAGCTTTAATATTATAACCTCCTTCTAAACATGAAATCAATTTACCTTTACAATTTTTAGTAGCAAAATCATTTAATTTTTTAGTTATCCAGTAAAAATCATCTTTTATTAGTTTAAAATCTGCTAAAGGATCACTTATGTGTGCATCAAAACCCGCAGAAACAAAAATAATATCTGGTGAAAATTTTTCTAACTTTGGAAATATTATATCTTCGTATGATTTTTTAAATAATAAACTATCAGTTCCAGCAGGCAAAGGAACGTTAACTATATTGTTATTTATTCCTGTTTCTTCTTTAAAACCTGTTCCTGGAAAAATTCCCTCTTGATGCGTAGAAGCATAAAACATATCAGAATTATTCCAAAACATTTTTTGTGTACCATTTCCATGATGAACATCAAAATCAATAACAGCACATTTCTTAACTTTATAATTTAACTTTGCATAATTAGCTGCTACTGCAACATTATTAAAAAAACAAAAACCCATAGCTCTTTCAGGTTCAGCGTGGTGTCCTGGTGGTCTTATAGGACAAAATGCATTCTTAAACTTTCCTTCAAAAATTATATCGACTGCTTTACAAACAGATCCTGTAGCTTTTAACGCGGCTTCAAGGCTATATTTACTTAAAATTGTATCAGCATCAATTCTAAACAAATCCTTTTTTGGAGATTTATTTTTTATATCTTTAAAATAATTTTTGGAATGAACTGTAAAAAAATATTTTGGTTCAATTTTTTCCCCTTCAAACCATTCTATTTTTTTTGACTTAAATTCTTTCAGAGTCTTATTAATAGCAATTAATCTTTCTTTACTTTCAGGATGATTCATTCCTGTATCATGTAGGATACAATCTTTATGTGTTACAATAGCAGTGGACATAATAAATAAATTTATCTTGAAAATACTTTTACTAAAATATTTATTGTTAAATGAATTATGAAAAAAATTATTTTATCCATTTTTATATTTATATTTATATTTATAAATTATAGCATTGAAGTTTTGCAGGCAAATACTGAAAAACTTCCAAAAGTTTCAGTCAAAACTGTAAAAAAAGAATATATAAGTGAAACTTATATAGTTACTTCAAGAATTGCTCCATTTAAAAGCGATTTGATATCCGTCAAAAGTCCTGGGCCAATTGAAGATGTTTATGTTGAAGTAGGTGATTTTATTAAAAAAGGAGATGTATTACTTAAAATAGAAAATGATGAATTAGAAGCAGACAAAAATAATAAAGAAGGAGAATTATCAGAAAGTTTAGCAAGATTAGAATTAGAAGAAAAAAAACTTGAAAGACTTAAAATTTTAATGAATTCTCCTTCTTTTAAAAGAGCAGAATATGAAGATCAAATAAATATTGTAAAAGCAGCTGAAGGAAATTTAATTAAAATTACATCTCAATATAATAAAGCTAAAATAATTTATGATGATGCAATTTTAAGAGCTCCATATTCTGGTGTTATCTCAAAAAGATTAGTTACAAAAGGAAATTACGTTAATACTGGTACTCCTGTATTTGAATTAGTTAATAATGAACAATTTGAAATAGAGGCAAATATTCCTTCCGATAAAATTCCACTATTAAATAAAAAAAAAGAAGCTGAAATTATTTTTCCTGATGGAAAAATTTTAAAATCATCTTTTCGATCAATTGTTCCAAAAGAAAATCCAAATACAAGAACAGTTATTGTAAGATTTAAGCCACTTTTTGACCAAAAAAAATCCAATCTTTTAATTAACCAAAATATGAATCTAAAAATATTCTTAAAATCAAAAAAACAAATAAAAACAATAGTTAAAGATGCATTATTAATTAAGAATGGTAATACGGTTGTATACGTTATAGAAGATAACATTGCCAAATTAAAACCAATCAAAATTGGAATACCTTATCAAGATTCTATAGAAGTTATAGAAGGGTTAAAAGAAGGTGAAAAAATTGTTATTAGAGGAAATGAAAGGTTAAGACCAAATCAAAAAGTACAAATAAAGGAAGTTAAATAAATTGGATATTATTAAAAATTGTCTTAAAAGACCAATAATAATTTATTCTCTGATAATATTAATTCTTTTTTCAGGACTTTTAGCATTATTTAAAATTCCAATTCAATTAACACCTGATGTAAGAAAACCTGTAATAGAGATAACCACAAATTGGCAAGGCGGTTCCCCTAGTGAAGTAGAGAGGGAAATTGTTGTTAAGCAAGAAGATGTTTTAAAATCTGTAAAAGGAGTGGAAAGAATAAGAAGTAATGCTTATGACAAAAAATCAGAAATAAAATTAGAGTTTAGTTCTACAAAAAATTTTCAAACATCTTTATTAATGACATCAAATGCACTTGATAGAGTAAGAGGTATGCCTGAAGAAATCATGAAGCCAACTATAGAAACCTCTGGAAGTGAAGATTCACCTATTGCATGGATTATGCTAAGACCTATAAAAAAAATTAATAAATCTATGTCAGAGTTTGGTGACTTAACAGATAATTTAGTTAAAACAGAATTAGAAAAAATTCCAGGCATTTCAAGGACTAATATTTTTGGAGGCAGCAAAACTGAAATGCAAGTTATTGTAGATCCTCAAAGATTATCTTTGTACAAGTTAACAATTTCAGATATTGCAAATAGTTTAATTTCATCCAATATTTCTCTAACCGCAGGTGAAGTGGATGAAGGAAAAAGAAAATATTTAATAAGAGCTGAAGGTCAATTAGATAGTCCTGAGAAAATAAAAAAAGTTGTTATAAAAGTAAACAAAGACGAACAAACTCAATTTTCATCAAAGATTTTTTTAGAAGATGTAGCAGAAGTTAAATACGGTATTAAAGAATCTGTCGCGTATATTCGATCATTAGGAAGAGAGGTAATTGCTATAAATTTAGTAAGAGATGTAGGGGTAAATGTTTTAGAAACAATGAAAGAAGTAAAAGAAACAATAAAAAGATTAAATCCCCAATTAAATAAAGAAGGCGTTGAACTTAAACAAGTTTATGACGAAACTATTTATATCAATTCTTCAATAAATTTAGTTCAACAAAATATAATTGTTGGAGGTTTGTTGGCTGCACTAATATTATTATTATTTCTAAACTCAGCTAGAGCTACACTGGTAATTGCAACTACAATACCTCTTACAATAATTGGAACTTTTGTTGCAATGGCTATATTAGGAAAATCCTTAAATGTAATAAGTTTAGCTGGATTAGCTTTTGCTGTTGGAATGGTCATCGATGCTGCGATTGTTGTTTTAGAAAACATTTTTAGACATAAAGAAATGGGAAAAAGTGATTATGATGCATCTTTGATTGGGGCAAAAGAAGTATGGAAAGCAGTTTTTTTGTCTGCATTAACAACTGTTCTAGTTTTCATTCCGTTACTAATTGTACAGGTAGAAGCTGGTCAGTTATTTAGAGATATATCTGTTGCAATTTGCGTTGCTATAAGTTTATCACTAGTCTTAGCTATAACATTAATCCCAGTTATTTCTAATAGATTAAAACTTTTACAAACTGATAATAAAAAAAAAATTTGGAAATTTAATAATCCTAGAATATTAAACTCTCTTGCTTTAAATTTTTTATACAAATTTTATAAATATTTAGCCTGGGTCTTACCTTCTAAAAAGAGAGCTTCAATTACAATTTCAACAATTATTTTAATTACTATTTTTGGAATTTTTTTTCTAGCACCTAAACTTGAATATTTACCAGAAGGAAATAAAAATTTAGTTTTTGGGGTATTAATTCCCCCTCCTGGATATAATCTTGAAACAACTAGTGAAATTGCTCAAAATATTGAAAATCAAATTAAACCTTACTTTGTTTTAGAAGAAGGAGGAGACGCAAGTGCAACTGAATACCCTAGAATAAACAACTTTTTCTTCGTATCAACTTCTACAAGAATTTTTATTGGTGCCTCTACTGAAGATCCAAATAATGTTAAAAAAATTATTCCATTAATGGAAAAACTTGCTTTTCAAGAATCTGGAACTTTAGGATTTATTAATCAACCATCTATTTTTGGAAGGACAGCTGGAGGCAGTAGAAAGATTGATATAAATTTTAGTGGCACTGATTTGAATGAAATTTTAGATATAACTAAAAAAGCTTTTTTTATTACTAATAAAGTGTTTCCTGAAAAACTTGGTAGGACCCAAATTAGGCCTAAACCAGGTTTGGAGCTTGGTGCCCCAGAACTTAGATTTATTCCAGATATGGAAAAATTATCTGAGAATGGAATTACAGTAAAAGAATTTGCCAATAGTATGGATGCCTTTAATGATGGTATGTGGATCGATGAAATTGTTGCTAATGGTAAAAATATGGATCTAAGAATAATTGGAAAAAAAAATCAAAAAACTAATTTTACTCAACAAATAGCAGATATCCCTATTGTTTCAAAATCCGGTATCACCATACCTCTTTCATCAGTTTCTAAAAACGAAATTACATCAAGTGCTGTTTCAATTCGTCACATAAATTTTAAAAGAACAGTAAGTTTGCAAATTAGACCTCCTTCTCAAATTCCTTTAGAAGTAGCGATAAAAATACTAGATGATGCTGTGGTAAAAGATTTAAGTGATGAAGCATTTGAAAAAGGAATTACAATAAATTTATCAGGAACAGCTGATAAATTATCACAAACATTAGATTCAATGTCGTTAACAATTGCTATTGCTTTAATTCTTGTTTTCTTAAGTTTGGCTATACTTTTAGAAAGTTTTATTTTATCTCTAGTAATAATGATTGCAGTTCCACTTGCAACAGTTGGAGGTTTTATTGGTCTAAAAATTCTTAACTTTTTTACTTACCAAGCATTAGATATGTTGACATTGCTTGGTTTTTTAATTTTGATTGGAATAGTAGTTAACAACTCAATTCTACTAGTACTTCAAACAGTAGATTCAATTAAAAAAGGAATGTCTAAAAAAGATTCTATTTTTGAGTCAGCAAGAACAAGGGTAAGACCTATTTTTATGTCTACATTAACTAGTATTTTTGGAATGTTCCCTTTAGTACTATTTCCTGGTGCTGGATCAGAATTATATAAAGGATTAGGTTCTGTTGTTATAGGAGGATTGTTTTTATCAGCAATTCTAATTCTAATAATTGTACCTGCATTACTAACTTTAACAATTGATGAAAATAAAATAATTAAATAATTAAAGACTTTTACAAATAGAAATTTTTATTATTCCTTTTTTTTTATTTGAACTTTGAAATAAACAATTACTTACTTCACAAAAAGCATGAAAATCCTTTATTGACTGTGGATCAGTGGTTAAAACTTCTAAAATATCGCCTGTTTTTAGCTTTTTTAACACTTTTTCTGCTTTTAAAACCGGTATTGGGCATCTTAATCCTTTTACATTTAAAATTTTTTTGACCATAATTGGTATATATCAATACAAATATTTTAAAAAAAAATAAAATAAAATCTTGAAAAATTTTATCTTTTATAAAAGAATCATATAAAAAAATAAACAAAATGTTAATAAGGGATATTTTAAAAAAAAAAGGTAGCAAAACTATAACAACTTCAAAAGAAACAAAGGTAGTTGATATAGCACATATTCTAGCAAAAGAAAAAATAGGAGCTATTGTGATTTTAGAAAAAGAAAAAGTTATTGGTATTTTATCTGAACGAGACATAGTTCGAGCATTTACTCAAAAAAAAACGGTAAGAAACACTCAAGCTCAAGAAATAATGACCAAAAATGTATTTATATGCGGTCTAGAAGATAATAACGAAGATCTTTTAACTTTAATGGTTACTAAACATTTTAGGCATTTACCAGTTATAGACAAAAATAAACTTGTTGGCGTTGTTAGCATAGGCGATTTAGTAAAAGATAGAACAAAAAGATTAAAAAAAGAAATAGATCAACTTAAATCTTACGTTACTAAATCATATTAATTAAATAGATTAGACTTATAGATCATTTAAACTTGATTTAATAGATTAGTAATATATTTTTTTATTTAATAAAAAATGAAAACCATTAAAAACTTTCTCATTATAATTTTATTCACTTTAGTATT
>CACLKH010000009.1 GCA_902607475.1 uncultured Alphaproteobacteria bacterium
TGGTAATGAGTTATGTTTTAATTTATTAATTTATGATTATGTTAAATCTCCAAATGAATCTAAAAAAAAGAAATATTTAAAATTTTTTTCTTTTATTAAAAATTATAAAATTTTAAAATTCCCTCTTACTGGAAAAGATATTATTAATGTTGGGATTAAAACTGGACCACAAGTTGGTAAAATATTAAAATCTATAGAAGAATGGTGGATTGATAGAGGAACTAAACCATCTAGAAAAGATTGTTTAGAAAAATTAAAAGAATTTAATTAAATCCATTTTACTGTTGGGGGCATAGACATTAGTATTGCCTCTATATTACCACCTGTTTTTAGTCCAAACTGCGTTCCCCTGTCATATAGTAAATTAAATTCAGCATATCTTCCTCTTTTAATTAGTAATTTTTCTCTATCATTCTTTGTCCATGATTTTTTTATGTTATTTTTAATAATTCTCGGGTAGGTTTCTAAAAAACATTTACCAATATTTTTTGTAAATTCAAAATCTTCCTCCCATTTATTTGTATTAATGTAGTCAAAGAAAATTCCACCAGCACCTCTAGTTTCTTTTCTATGTTTTAAATAAAAATATTCATCACACCATTTTTTAAATTTTGGATAGTATTTTTTGTTATGTATAGAACAGGTTTTTTTTAATGAATTATGGAAAAAATTAATATTTTTTTTATCTGGCATTGTCGGTGTTATATCTGTACCACCACCAAACCAGGATTTTGAAGTTATAATATGCCTAGTATTGAAATGAGCAGCTGTTATAAAAGGAGAATGTAAATGTGCAACAAGGGAAATGCCACTTGCCCAAAATTTAGGACTTTTCTTACATCCAGGTATTTGTTTTCTAAATTCTTTTGAAAAATTTCCGTAAACTGTTGATATATTTACTCCAACTTTTTCAAAAATTCTTCCTTTCATAGTAGAAATTTCCCCACCTCCTCCTTTGTTATTTTTTAATCTTTTCCACTTTTTTTTGCTAAACTTTCCTGGTCTTTCCTTAATTAATTTATGTTGAAATTGAATTTCAATTTCTTCAAAGGATTTACAAATTTGATTTCTAAGTGTTTTAAACCAGTCTTCTACTTGCTGTTTATTTTTATTAGTAAGCATTATTTTAATAAATTTCTAAACTTAGAATTGATTAATTAAAAAAAAGAAATATTTTACATTATTATTACTTATTATTTAATATTGAAACATTCTATATTAAAATTAATTGATTAATAAAAATAAAATATTCAAATTAAAAAAAGATAGAAGAAGTTTTTTAAAATTAACAACAACTTCTATGGCTACCATAGGTTCAGCCTTTGCAGTATGGCCGTTTATTGATTCAATGAATCCATCTGCTGATGTTTTAGCTTTAGGTATAAAAGAGTTTGATTTATCAAATATTGAAGAAGGTTTTTCAAAAACTTTCAAATGGAGAGGAAAACCTATTTTTATTAAACACAGAACAAAACAAGAAATTAATGAGGCAAGAAAAGTAAATTTAAGTAAGCTTAAAGACCCACAAAAAGATGAAGATAGAGTTATAAAACCCGAATGGTTAATAGTAGTAGGGGTCTGTAGTCATTTAGGATGTATTCCATTAGGACAAAAAAAATCTGATACAAGAGGTGATTTTAATGGATGGTTTTGCCCTTGCCATGGGTCACATTATGATACATCTGGTAGAGTGAGAAAAGGACCAGCACCAAAAAATTTAAAAGTTCCAAAATATAAATTTATTAATGAAAATAAAATAAAAATAGGGTAGATGGCAAAAAAATTTAAAAATAAAACTTTAGCATGGTTAGATTACAGACTTCCAATTTTTAGTGTATTAAGAGAAGCTTTAGTTGATCACCCAACTCCAAGAAATTTAAATTATTGGTGGAACTTTGGTTCATTAGCAGGAATTATTTTAGTAATTATGATTGTATCCGGATTATTACTATCAATGCATTACGTTGCACATGTAGATTTAGCGTTCGATAGTGTGGAACATATTATGAGAGATGTTAACTATGGATGGTTAATAAGATACATTCATAGCGTTGGAGCATCTATGTTTTTTTTAATAGTTTATATTCACATCTCTAGAGGATTGTATTATGGGTCTTATAAATCCCCGAGAGAAGTTTTGTGGTGGTTAGGTATTATAATTTTTCTTTTAATGATTGCTGCTGCTTTTTTAGGATATACGCTTCCTTGGGGGCAAATGAGTTTTTGGGGTGCAACTGTAATAACTAATTTGTTTTCTGCAATTCCTCTAGTTGGTGATAGTATAGTTACTTGGTTATGGGGAGGATTTTCGGTTGATAATCCAACTTTAAATAGATTTTATTCACTACATTTTTTAATACCATTTATTATTGTTGGGGTTGTTTTTTTGCATATTGTTGCGTTGCACAAATTTGGCTCAAATAATCCAACAGGTATTGATCTTACTTTAAAACAAGAAAAAATACCGTTTCATCCATATTATACAATCAAAGATTTTTTTGGGTTTGGAGTTTTTTTTATTATATTTGGAATTTTTATTTTTTTTCTTCCAAACTCATTAGGCCATCCTGTTAATTATATTCCTGCTGATCCATTGGTTACACCAGAACACATAGTTCCAGAATGGTATTTTTTGCCTTTCTATGCAATCTTAAGAGCAATCCCATTTAAATTATTAGGTGTCCTTGCAATGCTAGGATCAATTTTAATTTTATTTGTTTTACCATGGCTAGATACTTGTAAAGTTAGAAGTTGCAGATTTAGACCTATATATAAACAATTTTATTGGATATTTATTTTTAATTTTATTGTTCTAGGTTGGGTTGGTTCAAAAGTTCCAGAAGGTCATTATTTAATTATAAGTAGAATTTGTACCGCATATTATTTTGTTCATTTTTTGATTATTTTACCAGTTCTTGGAATGTTTGAAAAAACTTTACCTGTTCCGTTAAATATTTTTAAAAACCCAAGGGTAAAAAAAAAATATAAATAAATGATAAAAAAAATTTTTTTTATAATATTTTCTTTTTTCTTTTTAATAACAAGTTTATTTGCCGAAGAAAAAATGCTTTTAAAAAAACAGAACTGGAGTTTTGAAGGTGTATTTGGACGATATGATAATTCAACTTTGCAAAGAGGGTTACAAGTTTATCAAGAAGTATGTTCAGCATGTCATGGAATGAAGAGGCTTCGTTTTAGAGAATTAAATGATCTTGGATTTACAAATGATCAAATTGAACAATATGCGAAAACTTTTGAAATTTTAGATGGGCCAAACGAATTAGGAGAAATGTTTATGCGTCCTGGTGAACCTAGTGATACTTTTGTATCCCCATATAAAAATAAAGAGGAAGCTAAAGCAACTTTTAACGGAGCATACCCGCCAGATTTATCATTATTAACAAAAACAATGAAGAATGGCCCTGATTATATTTATTCTTTATTAACTGGATATGAAGAAAATTCACCCCAAGACTTTGAATTAACTGATGGACTTTATTATAATCCTTATCACGATGGAAAAGTAATTGCAATGCCTCCACCACTTTATGATAATGTGATTGAATACATTGATGGCACAAATGCTAGTTTACATCAGCTTTCTTTTGATATAGTACATTTTTTAAATTGGGCAGCAGAACCAACATTGCAAGAAAGAAAATCTTTAGGCTTAAAAGTTCTACTATTCTTAATTGTTCTTACTTTACTTCTTTACGTTACAATGAAAGAAATATGGTCATGGATTGAAAAATAAATGAAAAATTTTTTTTTATTAGCTTTTATTGGTGGAAGTGGTATCTATCAGATTGAAGAATTAAGAAATCAAAAATGGATTAAAGTAAGTACACCTTGGGGCTCCCCATCTGATAAAATTTTAACTGGAAGAGTTGGTGGTAATAAAGTTTTATTTTTACCTAGGCATGGAAGATCTCATGTATATAATCCAAGTGAAATAAATTATCGAGCAAATATTTATGCATTAAAAAAATTAGGCGCTACGGACATAATATCACTTTCTGCTTGTGGTTCTTTAAAGAAAACTTTATCACCAGGCACTTTTGTACTTGTAGATCAATTTATAGATAAAACTATTTTAAGAAAAAAAACATTTTTTGAGGAAGGAATAGTCGCGCATGTTCCAATGGCTAATCCAACAAGTAGACTTATACGAAATGCATGTGTAGAAGTATTAAAAAAATTAAAAATAAAACATCAAAATAAAGGAACGTATATTGCAATGGAAGGTCCACAATTTTCAACAAAAGCGGAATCCGAAATTTACAGAAAACAAAAAATAGATGTGATAGGTATGACTAATATGCCAGAAGCAAAATTAGCAAGAGAAGCGGAAATAAGATATGCAACAGTAGCAATGGTTACAGATTATGATTGTTGGTATAGTAAGCACGATGAGGTTGATGTGGAACAAATAATTAAAACGTTAAATAAAAATTCTAATAATGCTAAATCTTTAGTTAAAAATATTATAAATGTGCTTCCAAAATATATAAATAAAGAAAAAGATCTTGCTGAAAATATTCTTGATAAATCAATAATAACACAAAAAAAAGATTGGAATAAAAAGACTAAAAAAAAATTAGATGTAATTTTAAAAAGATATTTGGAGAAGAATTGAAAGTTAAAGGAAAAAACTATAAATCAATCTGGCTAGACAAAAAAAAATCAATAGTAGTTGTAATTGATCAACGACAATTACCACACCATTTTAAACTTTTATACTTAAAAAATATAAAAGAAATAAAAAAAGCTATCAAAGACATGGTTGTAAGAGGAGCGCCTCTTATAGGTGTAACAGCAGCATATGGAATATATTTATCTATGAAAAATAATACAAGTGATAAAAATCTAAATTCATCTGTTAACTTTTTGAAAGATGCTAGGCCAACAGCAGTTAATTTGTCTTGGGCATTAGAATTTATGAAGAAAAAATTATTAGATGAAAAACCGTCAAATAGAGTTCATGCATCAAAAAAACTTGCTGAAAAAATTAGTAATAATGATATTAAGTGTTGTAAAAAAATTGCAGAAAATGGATTAAAAATAATTCTTGGAATAAGAAAAAGGAAAAAGAATAAAACTATTAATATTTTAACTCATTGTAATGCGGGATGGCTTGCTACAGTTGATTGGGGGACTGCACTATCTCCAATTTTTTTAGCGCATAGAAAAAAAATAAAGATTCATGTTTGGGTTGATGAGACCAGACCCAGAAATCAAGGATCATCTTTAACATCATGGGAACTTTTACAAGAAAAAATACCACATACAATAATTACTGATAATGCTGGAGGACATATTATGCAACACGGTATGGTAGATATGTGTATAACCGGATCAGATAGAACAACTGCTAATGGCGATGTTTGTAACAAAATAGGAACTTATTTAAAAGCGCTTTCAGCGTATGATAACAAAATACCTTTCTACGTTGCTTTACCATCAAACACTATTGATTTAAATTCAAAAAATTATTTAAAAGATGTGCCAATTGAAGAAAGAAATTCTGATGAACTAACTCATATAAAGGGCATTAATTCTAAGGGAAAAAATACAAAAATCAGAATAACACCAAAAGGTAGTAAAGCTAGTAATTATTCATTTGATGTTACTCCTGCAAAATATGTAACTCGTTTAATAACCGAAAAAGGAATTCATAAACCATCAAAAATTGAAATTAAAAAAATTTTTTCTTGAAAAATATGAATAAAAAAGAATTAGTTAAAACTACTAAATATTTAAATAATAAAAATATAAATCGCGGTTCATCGGGTAATTTAAGTTACAGAATAAACAACGGCTTTATCATTACACCTTCATCGATTCCAAATGATAAATTAAATGAAAAAAATTGCGTTCAAATGGCTTTTGATGGAACTTATAAAAATAAGTTAAAACCCTCTACTGAGTGGAGAATACATAGAGATATATATCTAAAAAGGAAAGATATTTCTGCAATAATACACACTCATCCTACATTTTCTACAGCTATTGCCTGTATGAATATAAATATACCATCTTTTCATTACATGATTGCAATGGCAGGAGGTAATAATATTAAATGTGCAAAATATGCAACATTTGGCACTGAGCAACTCTCAAAAAATGTTATAAAAGCATTAGAAAATAGAAATGCATGCTTGATGGCAAATCACGGTTTAATTGTTGGAAGTAAGGATTTAAAGATTGCTTCAAAATTAACTGAAGAAGTTGAAAATATATCAAAACAATATTTACAAATCTTAAAATCAGGAAAAAAACCGGTACTTTTAAGTAAAAACGAAATGAAAAAGAATATAAAGAAGATTAAAGATTACAATTATGGAAAAATTTGAATTTAAACATTGAACAAGAAACGAATTATATCTCCATCTTTAACTAAATATTTTTTTCCTTCTTGTCTTGTTTTACCATTTTCCTTTGCTCCTTTTGAGCCGCCATATTTTATATAGTCTTCAAAAGATGTTGTTTCTGCACAAATAAAACCTTTTTTAAAATCAGTATGTATAACGCTTGATGCATCAAGAGCTATTGAATTTTTTTTTACTGTCCAAGCTCTTGTTTCTTTTTCACCTGTTGTAAAATATGTAATTAAATTTAGTTTAATATAAGATAATTTTATAATTCTATCTAACCCAGAATTATTCCAACCAAGGGAATCTAAGAATTCTTTTTTTTCAACTTCATTTTCTAATTGTGTGATTTGAGACTCTATTTCCGCAGATATAGAAATTATTGTAGATTTATCATCATTTAAATTCTTTTTTATAAGATTTAAATATTTATTATCTTCTAATTTTTCTTTTTCGTTAAGATTGCAAATAAATATTTTTGGTTTTATAGATATCAAATTAAAAGTTTTTAAAATTTTTAATTCATCTTTATTAAAATTTAAATTTTTAAGCGATTTTTCTGATATCAAATTTTTTATTATTTTTTCTAAAATTTGAATTTTTTCTTTGTTTCCTTTATTTTTATCAAGATTCTTTTCAATTTTTTTTAATTGTTGTTCTGCGCTAACTAAATCTGATAAAATTAGTTCATCTTCAACTATTTCCATGTCTCTTATAGGATCTAAAGAATTTTCGACATGATCAACGTCAGGTTCATCAAAACACCTTATAACATGAAGAATTAAATCTACTTCTTTAATATGTGATAAGAATTTATTTCCCAAACCCTCTCCTTTTGATGCACCTTTTACTAAACCTGCTATATCAATAAAGTTTAACTGTGTAGGAACTATATTTTTTGAATTTTCAATTTCACCAATCTTAGCGAGTCTATTATCAGAGACTTCAACTATTGCTTTGTTAGGTTCTATCGTACAAAAAGCATAATTTGATGCTTTAGCATTTTGTGAATTAGTTAAGGCATTAAATAACGTTGATTTTCCAACATTTGGTAACCCCACTATTCCACAAGAAAATCCCATTTTATTTTTTTGATAGTTTGTTCATTAGTATAGATATATCATTTACATCAGAACTTATTAAATATTGTAAAAATGAAGTTACCCTATTAATAGAAAATATTATTTCTTTTTCTTCTTTTTTTTCAAAGTTTTCTAAAACAAATTTGTCTATATTTTTATTATTTTTAGGTTTATCAATTCCAATTCTTATTCTTTTATAATTTTTACTTATTACTGCATCAATACTTTTGAGGCCATTATGTCCCGCATTTCCTCCTCCAATTTTAATTTTAATTTTTCCTAGTGGTAAATCTATATCATCATGAATTACTAATAAATTTTTTATATTAATTTTATAAAAATCTAAGAATTTTTTTATAGATACACCTGATAAATTCATAAATTCTTTTGGTTTCAAAGTAAAAATTTTTTCATTGGATAATTGTCCTTCAAATACATCACCAAATTTATTTTTATTTTTTTTTTTGAAATTGTACTTCTTTACAATCATATCTATTGTCATATGCCCAACATTATGTCTGTTTTTTTTGTATTTTGATCCTGGATTACCCAATCCAACTAAAAGATACATTTTATTTTTTTTAAAAAAATTATTTTAATGATAATAAATTTATTTTTTAGAATCTTCTTCTTTTTTAGATTCAGTTTCTTTAATTTCTTCTTTATTTTCTTCTGATTTACCTTCTTTACCTTCTTCACCCTCTTTAGTTTCAGTGTCTTCAGCTCCTTCAGCACCTTCTTCTCCTTCTTCTCCTCCAGTTTCAGGTTTTTCTTCTTCTACAGGCATAATTGTTGGCGCAGCAATAGTTGCTATAGTAAAATCTCTATCAGATATTTGAGGAACAACATCTTCTTCTAATTTTATATCGCTCATATGTATAACTGAACCAATTTCTAAATCTGTTAAATTGGCTTCTAGTTTTTCAGGAATATTTTTAATTTTGCAAATCAAATCAACTTCTCTTCTAACAACATTTAAAACACCCCCACTTTTTAAACCAGGGGATTTTTCTTCATTAATAAAAATAATTGGAACAGATATATTTATTTTTGATTCATCATTTATTCTTAAAAAATCTATATGTATAGGTTTGTCATTTAAAGGATCAGTTTGAATTTCTCTTGGCAAGACTTTAATTTTCTTTTTATTTAATTTCAAACTAAAAACTGTTGAGAAAAAACCAGTTTTTGACAATTCTTTAATAATTTTTGGGTAGTCAATTGCAATATAAGTAGGTTCTTTTTTGTCTCCATATATAACAGCAGGAATTTTTCCCAAATTTCTCAACTGCTTGCAATTACTTTTACCAGTTTTATCTCTACTAATAATATCTAAATTAACTTCTTTCATTTCACAATATTAAGAAAGATAATTAGTTTATAGTTAAATAGATTAGAATTTCAACAATTTAATATAATTTTATTTAATCAAATAAAACTGAAACAGATTTTTCGGAACTTATTCTTTTTATAGCTTCGCTCAATAAAGGTGCAACTGATAATATATTGATTTTTGTTGAGTTTTTTGCACTTTGTGTTGCTTCAATGCTATCAGTTACAATAATTCTCTTTATTGGAGACTTTGAAATTTTTGCTATTGCTTTACCTGAAAAAACACCATGAGTTATATATGCCGCAATATCTTTTGCACCTTTTTTTTTAATTGCTTTAGCAGCATTGCATAAGGTACCAGCTGAATCTACAATATCATCAATAATTATACATGTTTTATTTTTTACATTTCCTATTACATTCATCACTTCTGATTTACCTGGCTCAGCTCGTCTTTTATCCATAATCGCTATATCGCTTTTTAATTGAGTAGCAATATCTCTAGCTTTTGTTATACCGCCAACATCTGGAGATACAAAAGTAATATTTTTTTTATAATTTTTTTTAATATCTCTAATAAAAATTGGAGCGCTATAAAGATTATCGGTAGGTATATCAAAAAAACCTTGAATTTGCCCAGCGTGCAAATCTAAAGTGAGAACCCTATCTGCTCCAGCATTAGTTATTAAGTTTGAAACGAGTTTTGCTGTAATAGGTGTCCTTGGTCCAGTTTTTCTATCTTGTCTAGCATAACCAAAATATGGAATAACAGCTGTAATTCTTTTTGCTGAACCTCTTTTTAGAGCGTCAATTGTAATAAGAAGCTCCATTAAATTATCATTTGCTGGGTATGAAGTTGATTGAATAACAAAAACATCTTCTCCTCTTACGTTTTCAAGGATTTCAACAAAAATTTCCATATCAGCAAATCTTTTAATACTAGATTTACATAATGGTTTTTTTAATTTCGTTGCTATGGATTCTGCTAAAGCATTATTACTGTTACAAGTTACTATTTTCATTTATTTTTAACACCATTTATTGATATAACTGAAAGACATCTTCCATAATCTTTTTCTTTAGATATTAAAGATCTTCTATAACTAAAAAAGTTTTTTTTGTCTTTAAACGTATCAAATGATCGGAATAAAACTTTTTTGACACCAAAATCTTTTATTTTTTTAACAATGTAAGAATTTAAATCAAAATTCATTATATTTTTTTTTATTAAAAAAAAATCTTTATTTTGTGAATTTTCAATAATAAATTTCCTAAAAAAATCATTATTTACTTTATAAGACTTTTTTCCAATGCAGGGTCCTATACATGATATTATGTTGTTTAACTTTGATCCACATTCAAGCATTAATTTTATAGTATTTTTTATAATCCCATTTCTTGCACCTTTCCAACCTGCATGTACAGCAGAAATAATATTTTCTTTATAATCAAAAAAAAAAATTGGCGCACAATCAGCTGTTAAAATTCCAAGTACAATTTTATTTGATTTAGTTAATAAACCGTCTGCGATAATATTCTGATTTATTGAATTTTCATCTACTATTTTAATTTTATTACTATGCATTTGATTTGGTATTATAAGATTTTTTTTACTTAGACCAATTTTTTTCAAAGCTATAATTCTATTTTTTAATACATTGCTTTTTTTATCCTGAGAATTTAATCCACAATTAAGCGATTTGTAAACTCCATTACTTACTCCTTTTTTTCTAGAAAAAAAAGCACAAGTTATATGTGGGTATTTATTTATTTCTTTATATACGAACATTATTAAAAACCTATTAGGTTATTTACTTTTTTATTGCTTATTGAAATTACATTAAAAATTTTTCCCATCTTTTCTTTATTTATTAAAAAATCTAAACCTTTTTTTATTTTTTTTCTTTGCTTACTATTTGCATTTTTAATTAGAGTTTTAGCTCTATACAAAATACCTAATTCAATAAGAAATTGTCTTTGATTTACTGGACCATGACTATTTAGATTAAATTTTGTTGAAGTTTTTTTAATTAAATCAAAATTTACATGTGTGCTTATATCCGAATTTCCAATTTTTTTTAAAGGATTTATTATTTTTTGATTTTTAATACTTTTTAATGAATTTTCAAATTTTTTATTTTTTGCATAATCAATAATTAAACAAGTGCTTTTTGTTTTTTTTATTTTGTTAAATAGATTTTCTAAAAAACTTATCATATTAAAAGGAATTTCGTATATTGAACCTATTTTTCTATATTTTTTATTTTTTGGTAAAAAATTTTCAAGTATGGTTGGATTTTTTGAATAAGAAATAAAAAAAGATTTTTTGTCTTCATTGTAGTTTAACATTCTTTCTCTCCATCCTATTTCTGTAAGTTGAATTTGTTTAATAGGTAAAGCGTCAAAAAATTCATTAGCGATTAAAACAAATGGTATTTCCGGAATATCATTTAAGTTTTTTATCCATTTGATTTTTTTTAATATTTTATTTTCTACTTTTGATAAATTTTTTTTTTGAATTTTTTTTAAAAAAGGACTTATTTCAAAAAGAAAAATCTGATTACATTTTTCAATAAATTTAGGATATAATTTTATTACTCTCAAGAAATCTAACATTAGAATGCCACTTCCAGGACCCAACTCAATTATATTAAATTTTTTTGATTCACCTATTTTTTTCCAATAATCTATAGCCCAAAGAGCTAAAAGCTCTCCAAACATTTGGCTAATTTCTGGTGAAGTTATATAATCTCCTTTTTTTCCAAATGGCAAATTATTATTGTAGTAACCAAATCTTGAGTTTAAATTAGCTTCTAAAATAAAATCTGAGATACTAAGTGGACCAAAATTTAAAATCCTTTTTTTTAAAATTTGTTTTAAATTTTCCATTTATTTTTTCTTTAAAAAAAGAACAATTCCAATAATAAAAAAAAATATAGAATAAATTTGTCCTAAGCTTAAATTAAAGAACTGTAAGCCTATATGAGGGTCAGGTTCACGAAAGTATTCACATATAAATCTAAACAAACTATAAAATATTAAAAAAAATGAAGATATTAAGCCGTTTTTATAAATGATTTTTTTTTTATTTTGAATGAAAAATAAAATTAAAAATAATAACAAACCTTCAAGAATTGCTTCATAAATTTGGCTGGGATGTCTTGAAAAATTATCAATGTGATTAAAAATAATTCCTATTTTTTTTTCTGTTATTCTTCCAACTAATTCTCCATTAATGAAATTTGCAATTCTACCAAAAAAAATACCTATAGGCGCTGCACAAGCTACAAGATCAGAGACAATAAAGAAATTAATTTTTTTTTTAAAACTAAATAAAAGAGTACTTAATATTACACCTATTAAGCCGCCATGAAATGCCATTCCTCCTTCCCATACTTTTATAATTTCTAGAGGATTAGAAAAATAATAAATGGGGTTATAAAGAATAATATAACCAATTCTCCCGCCTATAATTACACCAAAGATAGTATAAAAGAAAAAATCATTTATTAAGTTATTGTTTAAATTTGTCTCATGCTTTAAATTTAAATATTTTATATATTGAATACCTAAGATAAACCCAAGTATATAAGCTACCGAGTACCATCTTATATCTAAAGGTCCTATTGAAAAAATAATTGGGTCTATATTTGGAAATATAATTTTAAATCTCCATTATTTAATAATTTTTTTTGTTCTTTTTTACAAATAATTTTACCCCATCTTCAATATCTTTAAATTTTTTTTTATATCCATATTTTCTTAATTTATTAATATTGGCTTCAGTGAAATATTGATAATGTTTTCTTATATTTTTTGGAGTATCAATAAAATTTATTTTTTCTTTTTTATTTAATTGTTTAAATAAAACTTTTATTGTATCTATGAAGGTTCTTGCTCTACCTGTTCCAACATTAAATAATCCTGATACTTTATTATTTTTATAAAACCACAAAATCACATTAATACAATCACTGATATGTATAAAATCTCTTTTTTGTTCTCCATCCTTAAAATTCTTGTTATGAGATTTAAAAAGATTTATTTTTTTATTGTTATTTATTAAAGGAGTTAAATAAGAAATAATACTCATTTGTTTTTTTTTATGTTTTTCATTTTTTCCATAGACATTAAAAAATTTTAAGCCAACCCATTGAATTGGTAATTTTTTTTCTTTTATTTTTTTTGAAACATGCAAATCAAAAAGATGTTTACTTTTACCATATAAATTTAGAGGTTTTAATTTATTTAAATAAACATAATTTTCGCTATCTTTGAAGCCATTGGATCCATTGCCATATGTTGATGCACTAGATGCATAAATAAAACCTATTTTATTTTTTGTACAAAATTCCAAAATTTTAATTGGGAATTCTACATTATTTTTTAAAAGTTTTTTAAAATTTAATGATGTTGTTGCAGTAATTGCACCTAAATGAAAAATATACTTTATTTCTTTTTTATTTTTTTCTAAAAAATAAAAAAAATTTGATGGTGAAATTATTTTTTTATATTTTGCTTTTTTTAAGTAATTTTTTTTTAATACAGAATTTTCTGTGTCACATATTATTATATTCTTCTGCTTAATTTTATTTAGTCCATAAATAAGATTTGAACCTATAAACCCTGTGCCTCCTGTTACAATTATCATATTTAAAACAATTTAAAAATTAGTTTGATAGTTAATAATTATATAAATTGCAATTTAATTAAAGATAAAAAAATAAAAACAAAAAAAAGTATTTATATCATACAATATATAGTATAATCATGTATATTATACACATTATGTATTAAAAAATGACATCTTCATTTATAGATTTAATCGATTCGAAATCTCACCCAATTAATCTTTTAGAAGAGATAATAATTTCAAAAAACTGGATATTTGAAAGACCTATTGAAGATGAAATTTATATTGAGGTTCCAACTAAATATTCAAACTTAATAATTCAAGTTACTTGGTTACAAAATCAAAGTAGAATCGAGATTAGATCTTTTTTTTATAATAAAATGGATTTTTCAAATAATGTTGAAATTTATAAATTATTAAATCTTATAAACAATAGAATTAATTATGGGCACTTTATTATTAATGAAAATAGTTTTCCAACTTTCAAAAATTCAATAATTATTAAAGATTATAAAAATATAAAATTTGATTTGTTAAAAGAACTTCTAAATTACGCTATATTAGAAAGTGAAAGATTTTTTCCTATTCTTCAATTAGTACTTTGGGGTGGTAAAAAAGCAGAAGAGGCAATTTTGTTTTTTGATTTTAAAACAGAAGGTAGAGCATAATTGAGATATGAAGTACTTATTATTGGTTGTGGCGAAATTGGCATATCTTTAATTAACGGTTGGTTAAATAAAAGTAAAGAATTTTATAAAAAAATTTCCCGTATAAATATTTTAGAAAAGAATTTAAAAAGAAAAAATTACCTAAAAAAAAAATATAAAAAAAAAGTTTATTTTGTTGAGATAAATAAAATAAAAAGATTCAACAAAAAATTCAAATATGTTTTTTTATCATTTAAACCTAGAGATTTAAATTTTGATTTAGATTTTTATAAAAATTTATTTGATAAAAATACAATATTTTATTCTGTGCTTGCTGGAAAAAAATTATCAGAAATAAAAACTTTTTTTCCTATAAATAAAAATATAATACGTTTAATGTTAAATACCCCTATTTCAGTGAATAAAGGTACAATAATATTTTACTCCTTAAAAAAAAGTATAAGTAATAATGATTTCTTTTTGCTTAATATAATTGGAAAAGTTTATGAAATAAAGAAAGAAAAATTTTTTGATTTAATAACTGCAATAGTTGGAAGTGGGCCTGCTTATTTTTATTATTTGCTAGAATCTATGGAAAAAACAGCAATAATTCATGGTTTAAATAAATCTTTTACAAAACAAATTTTAAAAGAAACATATATTGGAACGGCAAAAATGATTAGTAATATTGAAAAAAATTTTAATGATTTACGAAAAGATGTAACGAGTAGAGGTGGAACAACAGAAGCAGCTATTAATTGTCTTAAAAAAAATAATTTTCAAAAATTAATTTATAATTCTATAAAAGATTCAATAAAAAAAGCTAAAACTTTAAGTTCAAAAAAAGTAAGATAAGTCTTAATTAAAAAGAATTAAAAATGCAAAAACTAAAAAAAAGAATTGAAGATATTTTTTTAAAACTTTTGTTAAAAAAAGATTTTCATGAAATTGAGATCACTGAAATCCAAAAAAAAATAAAAATTTCTTCAAAAAAATTTTTCCAATTGTTTGAAACAAAAGAAGATATAATTGTTTCTTTTTTTAAAAGAATTGACCAAAACTTAGAAAAAAAAATAAAAAAAAAAGATTTAGGAAATAATATTAAAGATAATTTATTTGAAATATGTATGACAAAAATAGATTTACTTCATCCCTATAAAAAAAACTTACATAATTTTTATTTGTCTTTTCAAAAAAAACCAAATTTATTTATAAAATTATATAAAAGTTTTTTTAAAAGTATGGAAAATAATTTACAATTAAGTCGAATTAATCTAGAACCTATAAAAAAAAATTTAAAAGTTTTCATTTTTTCTTTTTTGTATTTGTCGATAATTTATGAATGGTTTAAGGAAAGTTCAAATAATAATGAAAAAATTATGGCTACTTTAGATCAAAGACTTTCTTTAATTGAGAACATTCTTATATAGGAAGATAAATTTTTGTTCTTAATCCACCAAGAGGCGATTTGCCTAAAAAAAAATTACCTCCATGATTATTAATAATATCCGCTGCTATTGTTATACCTAACCCTATACCGCCTGTATCTCTATTTCTTGAATCTTCAACTCTATAAAATGGTTGCAAAACTTTTTTTCTTTCTTTTTTTGGAATTCCTGGACCATCATCATCAATAATTATTTCAACATAATTGTTCTGTTTATTACAAGTAATCTCTATATTTTTGCTAAATTTTAAACTATTAGATAATAAATTATTAATACACCTTTTAATTGAGTTTAATCTAACAGATATATTTATTTTTTTTCCGTTATTAAAATAAATATTTTTTTTTGAGTATCTTTTTTTTATTAAATTAATCAAACTTGTAATATTAACTTTTTGAATTTTTTCTTTTTCTTCACCTTTTGCATATTTTAAATATTCTTCAACCATTTGTTCCATTTCTACTAAATCTTTTTTCAAACCGCCTTTGTCTAACTTATGTAATTCTAAATTTAATTTCATTCTTGTTAAAATAGTTCTAATATCATGTGATATTGAAGAAAACATTTTATTTCTTTGACTTATTGAATTTTCAATTCTTTCCTTCATTATTTTAAATGCATTGGAGACTCTTCTAACCTCTCGTGCACCTGAAGGCTTAAAGTTTCCTATATTCTTACCTTTTCCAAACCGATCTACTGCAATAGCTAATTTACGTATAGGTTTAATTTGATTTTTAAGAAATAATAACGCAACGATAAATAATATTATTGATGCACTAATCATCCATAATATAAAAATATAAGTTGTAGAACTATAAATTCTTTTTTTATTGGCACGAAATTCAAGAACTCCTTCATCTAGCTCAACTATCACAGTTATTAACTTTTTTTTATCGTTTATGTCTAAGCTAAATTTTTTATTTAAAGGATCCAGATTCTTTAATAAATATTTTTTAAGTTTTGTTGGTTTTAGTTCATGTTGTTCTAAATTTAATGTTACATTTTTTTTATAAAAAGTTTGTAGTTGTAATTTCTCTGAAACATTATTTAAAGTCCATTTTTGATTTTCTATAGATTTATTTTTTTCAAATGATTCTACAATTAATGTTATATCTTTAACAAAATCAATGGTTCTATGTCTTGTGATTGTATCCCAATGCCTGTTATAAAATATTACTGTGATTATTAATTGCAAAATAATTAATGGAAACACCAAGATCATTATTGATCTACCTAAAAGTGTTTGAGGTAAAAATTTTTTAATCATAATATTATTCAACTTTTAGGACATATCCTCGTCCTCTAACAGTTTGTATGTATGTTGGAAATTTTTTATTATTTTCAATTTTATTTCTTAATCTTGTAATTTGAACGTCTAAAGCTCTACTAGTATTTGCAATATTTAAAATTTTAGATAGATTATGTCTGAAAATAGGTTTACCGTCATTTTTTGCTAAAATATATAGTAATTTTGCTTCACTAGAAGAAAGAATAAATATTTTTCCATTTTTTTTTAATATTTCATTTTTTAAATTGAAAGCATATGGACCAAATTTAACAATTTTTGTTTTTTGTTTATTGTATTTATTTTTATGTATTAAATTTTTTATTCTTAAAAGTAATTCTTTTGGTTCAAATGGCTTAGTTAAATAATCATTTGCTCCAATTTCAAGACCTTTAATTCTATCATCTGGATTGCCTAAAGCGCTTAACAAAAGTATAGGTGTTTTAAAATTATTTTTTTTTAATGAGTCAGTTAATTTTAGTCCAGATTCTCCTGGCATCATAATATCAAGAACAATAAGATCAAATTCAATATTTTCAATTTTTTCTCTAGCTATTAAAGAGTTATTAGCAGTACTTATTCTAAAATTATTTTTGCTTAAATAATCGTTAATTAATTGTAAAATTCTTTTATCATCATCTACAATTAATATATGAGGCAAATTTAATTTCATATTTTTTTTCCTAATATTGTTTTAGAATTTTTGCTAATTAAGTTTAACAAAATTTTTTTGAACCCATTTATAGAATCTGTACCAGCATTTTTATATGCATTAGCAATATTACTTATTTGTTTTTCTGTAAGTTTTTTTTCTATCTTAATGCCCTTTTTTGTTAAATAAATATTTTTATTTCTTTTATCTTTTTTTGATTTTTTTAATATAATTACTTCATCATTTCTAAGTTTATTAATAACTTTCGATAAACTTTGTTTTTTTATATCTAAAATTATAAGCAAATCTTTAATTGTTAAATAATAATTATTTGAAGCTAGAAAAATTACTGCAAAATGTGTTTTGTTATAACCAAATTTTTTTAATAAGAAACTAATATTTCTATCAAAATCCTTTATTGTAAAAAATAATAATTCAAACGCTATTTTAAGTTCTTTATTTTTTAAGAACAAAGGATTAAAAATATTATTTAAGTTTGTCATTTTTTATTTATAAATATGTTTTATATTTAAATATTATTTTAATAAAAAAAAATTTTTTTATTTTTTTTAATTTAAAGAAAAATACCGAAAATGAAGAATTTTAATAATAGGCTCGGATTTATTTGGCTAGATGGAAGGTTTGTAAAGTGGAATCAAGCCAAACTACATGTTTTAAGCCATGGCTTGCATTATGCAAGTTGTGTTTTTGAAGGTGCTAGAATATATAATGGAAAAATTTTTAAGCTTAATGAACATACAAAAAGGTTATTTTTTTCATCAAAAATTTTAGGTTTTAAATTACCTTATAAAGAAAAAGTAATAAATAAAGTGTGTGAAGAAATAGTTAAGAAGCAAAAAATAAAAAATGGTTATTTGAGACCTTTTGCGTGGAGAGGAAGCGAAATGATGGCTATTTCAGCTCAAAATACTACTATACATGTAGCAATAGCAACATGGGAAATGTCTACTTATTTTGACAAAAGAAAAAAATTTAATGGTATTAAACTTAAAACATCAAAATGGATAAGACCACCTTCTAATACAGCGCCTACTCAAGCCAAAGCAGCAGGGTTATATATGATATGTACATTAAGCAAACATATTGCAGAAAAAAAGGGATTTGATGACTCTTTAATGTTAGATTCTAATGGTTACGTAGCAGAGTCTACGGGTGCAAATATTTTTTTTGTAAAAAATAATAAATTATATACACCAATAGCAGATTGTTTTTTAAACGGTATAACTAGACAAACAGTTATTAAATTGGCAAAAAAAAACAATATTAAAATTATAGAAAAAAGAATCTTGCCAAGAGAATTATTAAAAGCAGATGAAATATTTTTAACAGGCACTGCTGTTGAAATTACACCTATATCACAAATAGATAATAAAAAATTTAATGTAGGAGAAATTACAAAAAAACTTATATCGCTTTTTAGTGATTTAGTAGAAAAAAATTAATAATTTATCTTAATTTTTTTTTCATCCTTTTTTTTAGATTTTACGAATATTTTTTTATTCTTTTGTTGCTCAATTTTCCAAAAAGGAGCTTTAACTTTTAAATAATCTATAATGAATTCACATGCTTTAAATGCGTTATTACGATGCTGTGCTGCAGTTCCAACATATACAATATTTTCACCAGGTTTAATTTTTCCATATCTGTGAATTATAATACAGTTATTTAGCTTCCACTTTTTTGTTACATAAACTTCAATTTCTTTAATCTTCTTTTCTGTCATTCCTGGATAATGTTCTATTTCTATATAGTGAATTTTTCCTGAACTATTTTTAGGTCTAGCAACTCCAATAAAATTTACAACTGCACCGATTTTTTTTTTTAATAATTTTTTGTTTTCTTCTGAGATATTAATTTTCTGCTTTTGAACTTTTATCATTTATCCTCCTGTGAAAGGTGGAAAAAAAGCTATTTCATCTTTATTCTTAATTTTACTGCTTTTATTAACAATTTGATGATTAATCGCACAACGAATACTTTTTGATTTTAAAAATACTTTTCTATGTTTCGTACTTTTTGCACTCAACCATTTAATTAAGTTATCAATATTTTTTATATTAGCCGGAGGCCTGACATTTTCTTCTGATGTTCCTAGAGTTTCTTTTAACCAGGAAAAATAAATTATTTTCATATTAGTATTTCACTATATGGAACAAATCTAATTTTTGTTCCTTTTTTTAAATAAGTTAATTTTTCCGGAAGTTCTATCAAACCATCTGTTTCTACCATTGAAGTGAAAACTCCTGATCCTGATTTAGGATAATTTTTTATTTTTATTTGGCCATTTAAATTTTTTGATATTGTTACTCTTAAAAACTCTTTTCTTCCACTTTTTTTTTTAAAATTAAAATCCGTTGTAACAATAAAGTTTTTTTCTTTTGGCGACGAAAAACCTGACAATTTATTTATTGTAGGTAAAGCTATTTTTAAAAAGGTAATCATTACAGATACAGGATTTCCCGGTAACCCAATAAATGGTTTCTTGAAAACATTACCAAGTGCAACAGGTCTTCCAGGCTTAATTGCAATATTCCAAAAATTTAATGAACCATTTTCTTGTACGATTTTTCTAACATAATCTTCTTCACCAACTGACATACCACCGGTAGTTATGATTAAGTCACATTCTTTAGAAATTTTTTTTAAAGTATTTTTTATTAACTTTTCGTTATCTTTTTTTATTCCGTAGTCTTTTATTGAACAATTAATTGTCTCCAATAAATTTTTTAAACAATATCTATTTGAATCATAAATACCATTTTTTGATGTTTTGGTTCCTGGTTCAAATAATTCGTTGCCAGTGGTAAATATTCCAACTTTTAATCTTTCATATACTTCGATTTCTTTAATTCCAATTGATGCTATTAAAGCAATGTCTTGCGCTTTTAGTTTTGATCCTTTTGCTATAATTTTTTTTCCAGACTTAATATCTTCTCCTTTTTTTCTAATATTAGCACCTTTAAAAATCCCAGATTTTAAAATAATATTATCATCATTTGCTTTACAGTCTTCTTGCATAATAACAGTGTCTGTTCCTTCTGGTACTTTTGCACCAGTAAAAATTCTTGCAACTTCTCCTTTTTTTATTTTTTTATTGAAATCTTGTCCTGCTGCGATTCTTCCATTTAATTTTAAAGTAGTTTCTTTTTTTTTATTTAAATCTGAATATTTAAATGCATATCCATCTACAGCTGTATTATTAAAAGGAGGGACATTTAATTTTGAGACAATATCTTTTGATAAAATTCTTCCTAATGATTGATCTAATTTAATTTTTTGAGTTTTTTTTACACACTTTATTCTTTTTTCTAAAACAGAAATTGCATTTTCTAAAGAAATTCTTTTTTTACTATGTCTGAAACAGTCGTTTGATAATTGTGTCATTTTTTTAATTTTAAAAAAGTTTTAAAATGTTGAATTCCAGTGAGAACTGTAATAAAAGCTGATAACCATATAAAAAATACCGAAGAAATAACAATAATCAATTTCATATCATACAATGCATCATTCATAATATCTGCATAATCCTCCCAAACAAATACAACTATGAAGAGTCCAATTGATATCATTTGTATAAAAGTTTTATATTTTGATAATATATTTACATCTATACTTTTATTTTCATCTGTTAAATTAAATCTTAACAATGAAACTACAATTTCTCTTATTATTATTATATAAAATGCAATATATACATGAGCTATTTCATTAAGAGATGTAAAAGTTAGTATTGAAACGAGCATTGTTATAATTAAAATTTTGTCAGCAAAAGGATCGAAAATTTTTCCAAAATTTGATTTAAAACTTCCTTTTCTAGCTAGGTAACCATCAAAAAAATCAGTCAGGCATGCTAAAACAAATATTATTAGAGCCCACAAGTTATTTGATATTGAAAACAAGTAAATTAATAATGGACAAGCTAATAATCTTAAGACAGTAAGTATATTTGGTATACTTTTCATAATTTAATTCTCATGAAAGAAATTATATATCTTTTTTGCAATATTTTTGTTAATTCCTTTAACTTTTTCAATTTCACTAATTTGTGCTAATCTAATTTGCTCTGAAGAACCAAAATATTTTAATAAATCTCTTTTTTTATTAGGACCAATTCCTTCTACTTCATCTAATATAGATTTATTTATTTTTGATCTTCTAATTTTATGGGAAGTAATAGCAAATCTGTGTGCTTCATCTCTTAACCTTTGTAAAAAGAATAAAGTTTTATCATTGGTTTTAAATTTAATTTTTTTGTTACCTTTGACATAAAAATTTTCATTTCCTTCATTTCTTTTTTCACCTTTAGCAATAGATATTAGATCTATTTTTTTTTCTAAATTAAAATTTTCTAATGCATTTAATGCAGTACTTAAATGCCCTTTTCCGCCATCTATAATCATTAAATTTGGAAATGATATTGTTTTAGAATTTTTTTTTAATCTTCTATTAAGAACTTCATAAATCATAGAATAGTCATCACTCTTAGAAATTATCTCTTTTCTTTTAAATTTACCTTTAATATTAAATTTTCTGTAATTATTTTTTATAAATCCATCTTTATTAAAAGAAACCATAACGCCAACAGCAAATTCACCTGAAATATGACTAATGTCATATATTTCTATAGTTTTTGGAATTTTTTTTAATTTAAAAGCAGCTTTTATTTTTTGAAGAAAATATATATTATTTTTTTGTTCATTAAATTTTCTATCAAGTTCTTTTTCAGCATTTTTCTCTGCATCATTTATAATATTTTTTTTTTGTCCTTTTAAAGGTATTTCAATATTAATTTTGTATCCAGATTTCTTAATTAGCGCATTAATCAATAGATTTTTTTCAGGAATTTTTTTATTAATAAGTATTAGTTTTGTAATGATTTTGTCTGAATAATACTGTCCTAGAAATGATTGTAAAATATTTTCTTCTTTTTCATCTTCATCATGACGTGGAAAATAATATCTACCACCAAGATTATTGCCTCCTCTAAAATAAAATATTTGTATACAGGCTTTAAAATTCTTTTTTCTTATAGATATTATATCCGCATCTCCAATAGAACTTATATTAATAGATTGTTTTTCTTGTATTTGATTTAATGCTTTAATTCTATCTCTTAAAATAGCTGCTTTTTCATATAGTTTTTTAGAACTATAATTACCCATTTCAGAGTTTAAACTTGATTGAATTTTTTTATTTTTTCCCTTTAAAAATAAAATTGTTTTATTAGAAAGCTCTAAATATTTTTTTTTTTCTATTTTTTTTACGCATGGAGCAGAACATTTTTTTATTTGATACAATAAACAAGGTCTAGATCTAGATTTAAAAAAAGAATCTGAACAAGATCTAATTAAAAAAGCTTTTTGTAAAGAATTTATCGTTTTATCTACAATGCCAGCAGATGGATAGGGACCAAAATAAACACCAATTTTTTTTTGTTTGCCTCTGTGTTTTAATATTCGAGGCCATTTATTTTTTGTAGTAATTAAAATATATGGTAAAGATTTATCATCTCTTAAAACAATATTAAACTCTGGTTTATTTTTTTTTATTAAATTACTTTCAAGCAAAAAAGCTTCTGCCTCAGTTTTAGTTGTTATAGTTTCAATATTGTTTATTTGATAAACCATTCTTTGAATTCTGTTTGATAATGAGGAAGTATTTTTATAATTTGAAATTCTTTTCTTTAAATTTTTTGCTTTCCCAATATATATAATTTCATTCTTTGAATTCAGATATTGATAAATTCCAGGCTTTTCAGATATATTTGTTAATTTATTTTTTATAATATCTAAACCATTCATTTAACTTAATATTTATAAAAATATTATTTATATATAATACTATCCACTATAGATGTGGATAAAGTTGTTAATAAATCACTATAGAATATGAATTTTGGCTCATTTCCTTGTATTTTAATAGAATGACTAAAAAATAGGCACCATTCACTAACTAGTTGATAATAAAGCATAAATTAAAAGTCAAGATATTTCTTTTTTTTTCTTTTTTTTATTTCATTCATAATTATTTAATCAGCAAAATTTGTTGTGTAAAACTATAGTATTTTTTTTAAAAATTTAAAAAATATCAGGTAAATTATGTATTTAACAAATACTATTCATCTATAATCTTTTTATTATTGGCGTGAGCCCAACCTAAATGTTGTCCAGAATCAATATTAATTAACTGGCCAGTTAAAGAATTAGAATTCAATATAAATAATATAGCTTCAGCTATTTCATTAGGATCAACTGCTTTTTTTAAAGGAACTTTCCTATATTGGTTTTTAAATTGTTTACTTGTCTGTCTTTTACTAGGAAATGTTGGACCAGGTCCAATGGCATTAACTTTTATTTTAGGAGCTAAAGAAAGAGCTAAAGTCTGTGTTAACGTCCAAAGCATGGATTTTGTTAATGTGTACGTTGTAAAGAAAGGAGTTAAATTGACAACTCTTTGATCAACAATATTAATTATGTTTCCAGACATTTTATTTGGTAAGTTTTTTACAAATTGTTTTATTAAGAAAATCGGAGCCCATACATTTGTATTTAAATGATATTCCCATTTTTTTTTCTCAATATTATGAATATTATCTAATTCAAAGGTAGATGCGTTGTTTATCAAACAATTAATATTACCCATTTCTTTCTTTGCTTTAATAAACAATTTTTTCAGCTCTATATCTTTAGATAAATCAGCTTTAATACAATATGATTTGACGTTATAGGAGTTTAATTTATTTTTTAAACTAAAAGCACTAGTTTTAGATTTGTTATAATGAATTACAACATTCCATCCTTTTCGAGCAATACTTTCACATATTACTTTTCCAATTCTTTCTGAACCACCTGTTATTAGTGCTGTATTTTTCAAAATTAATAAATTGAATAAACGTATAATATATAAATAAACAAAAGAATAAAACCCTCTAGCGCAGTAATCTTTTTATCTTTTATAAATAAGAATAAGAATAATGATGAAACAGCTAGAACAAAAATATCAATACTTTGAATATTTTTTACAATTGATGAAGGTTGAATAATTTCAACTATACTAAGTAATACAAGAATATTATACATATTAGCACCTAGTACTGTCCCTAAGGCAATTCCATGACTTCTTTTTATAGAAGCTATTATTGCTGTTGTTAATTCTGGTAAAGAAGTTCCTATTGCAATTAAAGATAGTCCAATGACTCTTTCAGAAACTTTATAGTATTGAGCTATATGAACAGAGCCATCGATAAGAAAACTTGCACCAAATATTAATCCTATTACACAAAAAATAATTTTAGATAAAAGAAAAAAAATTGATTGTTTTACATTAGTTTTTTCATTAATATTTTTTTTTTCCAATCTCATTCTTTCACTAAAAAACCAAATGAAAAAAAGCAACATCAGTAACGATATAAAAAAGGAAATATTACTATTTAAATTGAAAAAAAATATTGTTGCTGGAAAAAGTAAAATAACAACACTTGCTCTTAATTCGAGATTTATTAATTTATCTGAACTAATCTGTACCGGAAAAATCATTGCTGACACACCCATTATTAAAAGTATGTTTGCAATATTGCTTCCTATTAGATTTCCAACAGCAATTCCTGAGTGAGGAGGGTCTGCTAATACTGATTTCAAACTGGTAGTTAGTTCAGGCATAGTAGTGCCAAAGGCAATTGTGCAACTTGCTATTGCAAATTTAGAAATATTTATTTTTTTGGCTAAAGAAACAATGTTTTCAATCAGATAATTTGCACTTATCAAAAGAATAAACAAGCCTAAGATTGTAATTAAAATTAAATTAATTGTCATTTTGTTACTTTTTTAGTAGTGATTAGTTCTAAATCTCTTAATTTTATTTTCTTTATTTTGTCTCTAATTTTTGCAGCTTCCTCGAATTCTAAATCAGAAGCATGATTTAACATTTCTTTTTCTAACTTAGAAACATAAGATTTCAAATTCTTTTTCTCAGTTTCATACCCTTGGTTATCTATTTTAACAGTATAAGTATCTTTTTCATAAACTGATTTTAAAACATTACTTATATCTTTTTTTATACTTTGAGGAGTTATCCCATTTTTTTTGTTGTAAGCTATTTGCTTTCTTCTTCTCCTATTAGTTTCATCTATTGCTTCGTTTATACTTTTAGTTTTTTTATCTGCATAAAGAATTACTTTACCATCAACATTTCTAGATGCTCTACCTATAGTTTGAATCAAAGATGTTTTAGAGCGCAAAAAACCTTCTTTATCTGCATCCAAAATGGCAACTAACCCACATTCTGGGATATCTAATCCTTCTCTTAATAAATTAATTCCAATTAAAATGTCAAACTTTCCAATTCTTAAATCTCTTATAATTTCAATTCTTTCCAATGTATCAATATCTGAATGTAAGTATCTAACTTTTAGATTTGCTTCTTCAAGATATTCAGTCAAATCCTCAGCCATTTTTTTTGTTAATGTTGTAACAAGAACTCTTTGAGATTTTTCAATACACTTTTTACATTCATTCATTAAATCATCAACTTGTGAAAAAGCTGCTTTTATTTCACATATTGGATCAGTTAAACCAGTTGGCCTTACAAGTTGTTCAATTAATAATTCTTTTGATTCTTCTATTTCCCATTCCCCAGGAGTAGCAGATACAAATAATGTTTTAGGTCTCATTTTTTCCCATTCTTCAAATTTTAAAGGCCTATTATCTAAACAAGATGGTAATCTAAAACCATATTCTGATAAATTTGATTTTCTTGAATAGTCACCTTTATACATTCCATGAAGTTGTGGGATTGATACATGGCTTTCGTCAACAAATATTAAAGCATCACTCGGAAGATATTCAAATAATGTAGGAGGAGGCTCTCCACTTTTTCTTCCTGTAAGATATCTAGAATAATTTTCAATACCAGAACAACTTCCTGTTGCTTCAATTGTTTCAATATCAAAATTAGTTCTTTGTTCTATTCTTTCCGCTTCTAAAAATTTCTTTTCTTTTTTAAAAAAATTTAATCTTCCTTCTAATTCAATTTTTATATTTTTAATTGCTATTTCTAAAGTTGGTTTTGGAGTTACATAATGGCTGTTTGGAAATATTTTAATAAAATTTAACTCATCATTTTTTTTTCCAGTTAAAGGATCTATAGAAGAAATATTTTCAATTTTTTCACCAAAAAAAGATATTCTCCATGAACAATCATCATAATGAGAAGGGAAAATATCAATAATATCACCTTTTACTCTAAAGGTACCTCTGTAAAAATTAATGTCATTTCTAATATATTGTAATTCTACAAGTTTAGTTATTAAGTAGCTTCTTGTAATTATTTCATCTTTATTTAAGGTAAAAGTCATTGTCGAATATGTTTCTGGTGAACCTATTCCATAAATACAAGAAACACTTGCAACTATTATTACATCTTTTCTTTCAAATAAAGCTCTAGTTGCAGAGTGTCGCATTCTATCAATTTGTTCATTTATAGATGATTCTTTTTCTATATATGTATCAGTTTTTGGTACATATGCTTCAGGTTGATAATAATCATAATATGACACAAAATATTCAACTGCATTTTTAGGAAAGATTGATTTCATTTCAGAATATAATTGTGCAGCAAGAGTTTTATTTGGCGCTAGAATTAGAGTTGGTTTTTGAATTTTTTCTATAACATGAGCCATTGTAAAAGTCTTTCCTGAACCTGTTACACCTAATAAAGTTTGATTTCTTTGGTTTTTTTTAAAATTATTAACAATTTTTTTTATTGCTTCAGGCTGATCACCTGAAGGTTTAAAAGAACTTTCAATAATAAATTTATTTTTTTTTTGTTCTAAATTTTTCATTATTTGTTAAAAAATTTTATTAATAAATTAAATAATTTTATTAAAATTAATACTATCTTTTTTTTTCAAAATTTATTATAGATTACATAGGTTATTGTTATGAGTTTCTTTTCGCAAAGAGTGTCAAGGATACAACCATCACCCACTATATCTATAACTGCAAAAGCTAAAGAATTAAAGCAAGAAGGAAAAAAAATTATAGATTTTTCTGCGGGAGAACCTGATTTTGATACACCTGATAATATAAAAAAAGCAGCAATTGAAGCTATTAATAATGGTCAAACAAAATACACTCCTGTCAATGGCACAAAGGAATTAAATGAAGCAATAATAAAAAAATTTAAAAGAGAAAATGATTTAGTTTTTGCGCCAGATGAAATTACAGTTGGTTGTGGAGGTAAGCAAGTAATCTATAATGCTTTAGTAGCCACAATTGAAAAAGGTGATGAAATAATTATACCTGCTCCTTTTTGGGTATCTTATCCCGATATGGCTCTTTTAGTCGAAGGGCACCCTGTAGTTTTAGATTGTTCATTAGAAAATAATTTTAAAATTAACCCTCAAGATTTAGAAAATAAAATTACAAATCGAACAAAATGGGTAATATTAAATTCACCTTCAAATCCAACTGGAGCTTTTTACAGTGAATTAGAGTTGCAAAATTTAGCAAAAATTTTATTAAAACACCCGCATGTCTGGGTTATGTGTGATGATTTATATGAACATATTATTTTTGACAATTTAAAATTTAAAAATATTTTACAAGTTGATGAAAAACTTAGATCAAGAACATTTGTTGTAAATGGAGTTTCCAAAGCATACGCGATGACAGGTTGGAGGCTAGGTTATGGAGCCGGACCAAAAAACTTAATAAAAGAAATTAGTAAAATTCAATCTCAAAGTACAACTCACACTTCTTCTATATCTCAAGCAGCAGCAATAGAAGCTTTGAAAAATAGTGATGAATTTATAAATAAAAATAAAAAAATCTTTCAAGAAAGAAGAGATCTTATTTTTTCTAAGCTTAAAGATTTTTCTTCTCTTCAAGTTTTTTTACCACAAGGATCTTTTTATGTTTATGTTTGTTGTAACGATTTAATGGGAAAAAAAAAAGATGATGGTACTGAAATAAAAAATGATATTGATTTATCAGATTATTTTTTAGATGAGGGGGTTGCTGTAGTGCCAGGAGAAGCATTTGGCTGCTCAAATTTTTTTAGAATTTCCTTTGCCACTTCTAATGAAAATATAATTGAGGGCTGTGATAAGGTTGTTTCCGCCTGTAAAAAATTAAAATAAATTATTCTGCTATATATTTTTCTGCATCTAGAGCAGCCATACATCCCAATCCAGCAGCAGTAACAGCTTGTCTATAGATTTTATCTGTAACGTCACCTGCAGCAAATACACCGGGTATATTTGTTTTTGTACTGCCAGATTTTGTTAAAATATAACCTTCCTTATCTAATTTTATTTTATTCTTAAAAATATTTGTTGCTGGGTCATGACCAATTGCAATAAAAACCCCGTCTAAATCTATTGATTTTGATTTGTTTGTTTTTTTATTATTTATAGAAATTCCCTTAACTTTTTTTGGATTTTCATTTCCATGAATTTCTTCAACAACACTATCCCATATGACTTCAATTTTTTTATTTTTAAACAACCTTTCTTGTAGAATTTTTTCTGCTCTTAATTTATCTCTTCTATGAATTAAAAATACTTTTTTAGCATGTAATGTTAGATATAGAGCTTCTTCAACAGCAGTGTTGCCCCCACCAACTACAGCAACTATTTTGTTTTTAAAGAAAAAGCCGTCACAAGTCGCGCATGCTGACACACCGTAACCTTTAAATTTTTCTTCACTTTTAATTCCTAACCATCTTGCAGTTGCACCTGTTGCAATTATTATTGTTTTTCCATAATAAATAGATTTACTATCTCCAATTAATTCAAAAGGTTCTGATTTAAAGTTACATTCTGTAATGGTGTCATTAATAATTTTTGTACCAACACTTTCTGCCTGTGCTTTCATTTGATCCATAAGCCATGGGCCTTGTATAACATCTTTAAAACCAGGATAATTTTCTACATCTGTTGTAATAGTCATTTGACCACCTGGTTGTTGGCCATTTACTAAAATAGGTTTCATATTAGCTCTAGCTGCATATATAGCAGCAGTATAACCAGCAGCACCAGATCCAATAATAATTGTATCGCTTTTATAAGTTTTCATAATTAAATTTCAATTCTTTTTTTAATTTTTTCTACTACTTTATCAATATCATTTAATGCTTTCTTTTTCCCTTTTAAAGATATCGAGTCTTTCAAGTAATAAGCTAATTTTAAATGAATCAGATTTTTTATAAATAAACTAAATCTTTTTGATTTTGTAGGTATATCAATTATATATGTTGGTTTGCCAGTACTGCATGCTTCAGTAACCATAGAAACAGAATCACTTGTGACAATAATTGCTTTTGCAAAACTTAGAGCATTTAAATAAGATACTTTTTTAGAATTCGGTAAAACAAAAATAAAATTTTTACTTATTAAATTTTTTTTTAAATATAAATAATCTTTTTTATCAGTTCTCCTAGAAACAAGTATAAAAATTCTAATTTTTTTTTGCTCTTCAATTGACTTAAGATTTTTAATTATTTTATCTAATATTGGCTTTGTTATTTTATGGTGTCTGCTATTTCCACCAATTAATACAGTAATAAAATTTTGTTTTAAAATGCTAGGTTTTTTTTCTTTATTAACATTTTTAATATATTTTAAATTTATTTTTGTAAGAGCCCCTTGGGTTTCAATTACATTTAAACCTTTGCATTTGTCATGTTTTGGCGAAATTACAACATCAAAATTATTAATATTTATAGGGGGTTTTTGAATGAAAATAGAAAAAATTTTATTTTTTGTTTTTTGTTTAATCATTTTTGAATAGTAAGCAGTGTTTTTTCCACACGAGATTATTATTTTTGGATATGGCGGTTTAAAAAAATTTTTTTTTTGTAAATTAAAAAAGTTAGAAAGATTTCTTTTAATAAAATTTACTTTTTTTATTTTTATGAGTTTATAATTTATATTTAATTTTTCTGCTAATGAAATTGATTGCTTTTCATGCCCAACTAAATTATCTGATAATATCCAACAATTTTTTTTAGACACTTTTTACAACCTTATTAATTTTTGTTTTAAAAAAATATTTTTGCAAAGAAAATATTTCTAAATTTCTTTTAGATAATTCTTTAATTGCTTCCACAGCAGCTTTAGCACCAGACATAGTAGTGTAATATGGAATTTTATTATTAATTGCGGATCTTCTTAAAGTAAAACTATCTTTTATTGCTTGCGCCCCTTCGGTTGTATTAAATATAAGATTAATTTTTTTTTCATTTATAAAATTTACAATATTTGGCTTTCCTTCTTTTACTTTTTTTATTGAAAGACAATTAATATTTTTTTCTTTTAAAAAATTTGCTGTTCCTTTGGTTGCAGAAATTTTAAAACCAAGATTTTCTAAACTCTTAACGTGCTTATAGACAAAAATTTTGTCATCATTCTTAACTGATACAAATAAATTACCTTTTAAAGGTAAATTAACACCCGCTGATAATTGAGATTTTGCAAAAGCTTTTCCAAAATTAAAATCCATCCCCATTGCTTCTCCTGTAGATTTCATTTCTGGTCCAAGAATAATATCGGATCCATCAAATTTAGAAAAAGGAAAAACAGATTCTTTAACAGCGATATGTTTAAATTTATTTTTTTTTAATTTAAAGTCACTTATTTTTTTTCCTAACATTAATAATGCGGCAATTTTTGCTATTGGAATTCCGGTTGCTTTTGCAACAAAAGGAACTGTTCTACTAGCACGAGGATTTGCTTCAATTATATAAATTTCATTATCTTGAATTGCAAATTGAATATTTATTATTCCTTTTACTTTTAAAGCTATTGCTAGTTTTATTGTTTGTTCCTCAATTTGTTTAATTATATTTTTGTTTAGAGTATATGGAGGTATTACACAAGCAGAATCACCTGAATGAATGCCAGCTTCTTCTATATGTTCCATTATACCTGCTATAAATACTTTTTTTCCATCTGAAATGGCATCAACATCTACCTCAACAGCTGATTTTAAGTAAGAGTCAATTAACAATGGTGATTTTTTTGTTATTTTTAATGCTTTTTTAACATATTTGAAAAACTCCTTTTTTTCATTAATGATTTCCATTGCCTTACCACCTAAAACGTAGGAAGGTCTAATTATTAGTGGAAGACCAATGATTTTTAAACATTTCTTTGCTTCATTAATATTATTTGCAGTTAAATTTGCAGGTTGTTTTATTTTTATATCTTTAATTATTTTTTTAAATCTTTTCCTATCTTCTGCTATATCTATAGAATTTAGAGAAGTTCCTAAAATTTTTATTCCTTCTTTAACTAAATGCTTAGCAAGATTTAAAGGTGTTTGTCCGCCAAATTGTAATATCAAACCTAGAAGATTTCCTTTTCTTTTTTCAACTTTTATAATCTCAATTACATCTTCAGGCGTCAAAGGCTCAAAATACAACCTGTCAGAAGTATCATAATCTGTAGAAACAGTTTCTGGATTACAATTAATCATTATTGTTTCAATATTTTTTTTTCTTAATGCATAGGAAGCGTGTACACAACAATAATCAAATTCTATACCTTGCCCAATTCTATTTGGCCCACCGCCGATAATAATTATTTTATTTTTGTTACTTGGCTTAGCTTCACAATTATCAATACCTTTTGGAATTTTTTCATAAGTTGAATACATATAAGGTGTCAGAGAAGAAAACTCTGCTGCACAAGTATCCACTCTTTTATAAATTGGTTTTACATCGAATCTTTTTCTTAGCTTTCTTATTTCTTTTTCATTTTTGTGAGTTAAAAAAGCTAATCTTTTATCTGAGAAACCCAAACTTTTAATATGAAGAATTAAATCTCTATTTTTTGATATTCCTTTTTTTTTTATTAAATTCTCATAGTCAATAATTTTTTTAATTTCTCTTAAAAACCATTTATCAATTCTTGTTTTTTTATAAATTAAATTAATATTCTTTTTTTTTCTAAAAGCCTCAGCAATTTGAAAAAATCTTAAAGGTGAAGGAAAATTTATATTTGTTTTTGTTTCTTTGTCATTAATTAATCCATCATAACCTTTATCTAATGATCTAACTGCTTTTTGAAAAGATTCACAAAAATTTCTCCCAATTGCCATTACTTCACCTACAGATTTCATCGAAGTTCCTAAAATGTTTTTAGTTCCTGGGAATTTTTCAAAAGTAAATCTTGGAATTTTTGTAACTACATAGTCAATAGTTGGCTCAAAAGAACAAGGTGTAGTTTTAGTAATATCATTTTTTATTTCATCTAATGTTAACCCTATTGCAAGTTTAGCTGCCACTTTTGCAATTGGAAATCCTGTGGCTTTAGAAGCTAAAGCCGATGATCTAGAAACTCTTGGATTCATTTCAATTACTACCATTTCACCATTTTTAGGATTAATAGCGAATTGAACATTTGACCCTCCTGTATCTACACCTATTTCTCTTAAAATTGCGAAACTAGCATTTCTCATAATTTGATATTCTTTATCTGTAAGAGTTAATGCTGGTGCAACAGTAACACTATCACCCGTATGCACGCCCATTGGATCAACATTTTCAATGGAACATATAACTATACAATTATCATTTTTATCTCTTACTACTTCTAATTCATATTCTTTCCAACCTAAAACAGACTCTTCAATTAAAACTTCATTAATTGGTGAATAATCTAAACCTTCGGAAACAATTTTATTAAATTCTTTTAAGTTTTTTGCTATTCCCCCACCTTGGCCTCCTAATGTAAAAGATGGCCTAACTATTACAGGTAAAGTAAGTTTTTTTAAAATTTTTTTCGCATTATTTATATTTTTTGCAATAAAACTTTTTGGAGTTCTTAAACCTAACTTCAACATTGTTTTTTTAAATAATTCTCTATTCTCAGCTTTTTTTATTGCATTTAGCGATGCTCCTATTAATTCAATATTATATTTTTTAAGAATACCTTTTTTTTCAATATCTAATGCTGCATTTAATGCTGTTTGACCGCCCATTGTAGGTAAAATTGCATTAGGTTTTTCTTTTTTTATAATTTTTTCTATAATTTCCGTTGTTATTGGTTCTATATAAGTGGAATCAGCAACGTCTGGATCTGTCATAATTGTAGCAGGGTTTGAATTAAGCAAAATTACTCTATAACCTTCTTCTTTAAGAGCTTTACATGCTTGAGTACCTGAGTAATCAAATTCGCAAGCTTGTCCTATTATAATTGGGCCTGCCCCTATTATAAAAATTGATTTTAAATCTTTTCTTTTAGGCATTTTCTTTTACTAAATTATAAAATTTTTTAAATAAACTAAGATGATCATGAGGACCAGGAGATGCTTCAGGATGGTATTGAACAGAAAAAACTGGGTTGTTTAATAATTCTAAACCTTCTATTGATCCATCGAAAAGTGATTTATAAGAAATTTTTACATTTTTGGGCAATGAACTTTTTAAAACTTCAAATCCATGATTTTGTACAGTAATTATTACTTTTCCAGTTTCAATTTCTAAAACTGGATGATTTGCACCTCTATGACCGTGATGCATTTTTTTTGTTTTTCCACCTAATGCAATAGCAAGGATTTGATGACCTAAACAAATGCCGAATGTTGGAATTTTCTTTTTTAAAATTTCTTTTATAGTTGGAATTGTAAATTTTCCAGTAGCTTTAGGATCTCCTGGTCCATTACTTAAAAAAACACCGTTTGGTTTTAATTTAAAAATGTCATTAGCTTGGGCAGTTGCTGGAACAACTGTAACTTTACAACCTAAAGAGGCAAGATTTCTTAATATATTGTTTTTTGCCCCATAATCTATAGCCACAATATGATATTTGCTTTTGTTGTTATAACCATATCCTTTAAGTTTTGACCAAACAGTTTTATTCCATGAACAATTTTTATATCTTGTGACTTTTCTAGTTAAATCACAATTCTCAATTCCTTCCCATTTCTTAAGTTTTTTAGAAATTTCTTTGAAATTAAATTTTCCATTTTTTTTATATTCGATAATTGCATTAACAGATCCTTTTTCCCTTAACATCTGAGTTATTTGTCTTGTATCAATACCAGAAATTCCCACTAATTTATTTTTTTTTAGCCAATTTTGAAAACTATCAGTTGCTCTAAAATTTGATTGAATCGAGATATCTTCTCTAATAACCAATCCTTTCGCAGCTGGTTTTTTAGATTCGATATCAAATTTATTTACACCTACATTACCAATATGTGGAAATGTAAAAGTAATTATTTGATTTGAGTAAGATGGATCAGTTAATATTTCTTGATATCCAAGAATTGAAGTATTAAAACATAACTCACCAATTATTTGGTCTTCATAACCAATTCCATTACCGAAAAAAATAGTGTTGTTTGCTAAAGCTAGTATTGCATTAGGTTTTTTATTGAATAAAAAATTTTCTTTAGGCGGCGTTTTTAACCTCCTTTATTTAGCTGTAACCAATCTATTTATTTCACAATAATATTCAAATCTTTTTTTTAAAAAAATTAGTTTAATTTAGATAATTATATAGAAAAAAAGAATCAATGTTTTCAGTGAATTATTTTTATGAATCAAGTTGATATACAGTAAAAAAAAGTTTTTAATAAATTTTTCTTTTAAAATGTTAAAAAAACAACTAACAGACAATTTAGTATCAGCCATTAAAACTAAAAACAAAGAATCAACAAACGTTATAAGGCTTATACTTGCTGCTATAAAAGATAAAGAAATAGCTCTTAGATCTGAAGATAAAAATAAAGAAATTTCAGAAGAAATAATATTTAGTATTTTAAAAAATATGATTAAACAGAGAAATGAAAGTATTGATTTATATAAAAAGGGAAATAGGCCAGAACTTGTGGATAAAGAAGAAAAAGAAATTGATATTATTCAAAAATTTTTGCCAAAACAATTAGATAAGAATGTTGTTGAAGATATATGTAAAGAAATAATACAAAAATTGAATGCTAAGGATATGTCAGATATGGGAAAAGTTATGGCTGAAATAAAAAAACATAAATCTTCTTCTCAAATAGACATGGCTAATGCAGGCTCTTGTGTTAAAATCATTCTAAGCAGTTAAAAGGTAATTACTTTATGAAATTTGGTAGCCAATTAATTGATGAAATTAAAACTAGAATAAAAGTTTCAGATATTATTTCAAAGAAAATAAAATTAGCCCCAAGAGGAAAAGAGTTCATAGGGCTTTCACCATTCTCTAATGAAAAAACACCGTCATTTACGGTATCAGATGAAAAAGGATTTTATCATTGTTTTAGCACTGGAGAACATGGAAGTGTTTTTGACTTTGTAATGAAAACAGAAAATTTATCTTTTAAAGAAGCAGTTAAAAAATTGGCGAGTTATGCTGGTATTAAAGTTGAAGAAAGTATTTATAAAAAAGAAGATATTTTAGTTCAAAATAAAATAAAAAATTTGAGAGAGATTTTGAAAATATCTTCTAATTGGTTTCATCATAATTTAAAAAGAGAATTAAGAACTAATAAATATCTTCAAGAAATTTTTAAAAAAAGGAATTTTAACGAAACCATTATAAATAATTTTTGTTTAGGCTATGCTCCAAAAAAAAACGATACACTTTATAATTATGTAAAATCAAAAAATTTTTCATCAAAGGATATTTTAGACTCTGGTTTAATTATAGTTTCAAGTAAAAATAATGAAAAATTTGATAGATTTAACAATCGCATAATTTTTCCAATTTATGATTATTTTTCTAATGTAGTTGGTTTTGGTGGTAAGGCTTTATCTGAAAATCAAATTGGAAAGTATATAAATTCTCCTTCAACAGACATATTTAAAAAAGGAGATCTTTTGTTTGGCTGGCAGCAATGCAAAAATAATCCTTTGCAAAAAAATGAGTTATATATAGTTGAGGGCTATACCGATGTTATTTCAATGCATAATGCTGGATTTAAAAATACTGTAGCACCGTTGGGTACAGCTATAACAGTAAAGCAAATAATGTATTCTTGGCGTATTTCTAAAGAGCCAATATTGTGTATGGATGGAGATGAGGCAGGGCAAAAAGCATCAAAAAGAATACCTGAATTGATTTTTCCATATTTAAAACCAGGTTATTCTTTAAATTTTTCTAAATTACCTCCTAAAGAGGATCCAGACAGTTTAATTTTATCTAACAATTTAAAAGATCTTAATCTGTCATTCGATAATAAATTATCTTTGGTAGATTTTGTATGGAATAATTTAATTTATGGAAAAATTTTTAATACTCCGGAAAAAAGAGCTGAGTTAGAGGAAGAAATTAATAGATTATTAAATTTGATTAA
>CACLKH010000010.1 GCA_902607475.1 uncultured Alphaproteobacteria bacterium
TAAATTTTCTAATGATTTTAACGCATTATCAAATAATTCTTTGAATTTTCCAAAAATACAAATTTTTTTAACAGGAAAGATAGAAAAATTTTTGGTATCACAAGATATAGATTCGGTTAAGAAAATATATCTTCAAAAATTGTACAAAAGCAGAAAAATTGATTCTATTAAAGGAAGTATATCTTACGGTCCAAATAAAAGTGATTTAAAGGTTATGTTTTTAAAGAAAAAATTATTGGCTGAAAAGTGTTCAACAGGAGAACAGAAAATTATTTTAATATCTTTAATTGTTCAATTTTGTAAATTGATGAATAATAAAAAAAATTTTCCAATTCTTTTACTTGATGAAATTGTAGCACATTTAGATAACAAAATTAGGCTGAGCTTATTTGAAGAATTAAAAACTTTAAAAAATCAGGTATGGATGTCAGGTGCAGATATAAGCCTTTTTTCTTCAATAATAAAAGATAAAGAAGTTGTCAATTTAGAAATTGAAGATTTGTTAAAACAATAATAAAATAGAACTATGGTAAAATCTAAAGAAAGCGTTTTAAAAAAAAATAATAAATATGAAGCAGATTCCATAAAAGTTTTAAAAGGTTTAGAAGCAGTAAAAAAAAGGCCCGGAATGTATATCGGGGACACAGAAGATGGATCCGGTCTTCATCATATGGTCTACGAGGTTGTTGATAATTCAATTGATGAAGCTTTGGCAGGACATTGTAAAAAAATTTCTATAAATTTAAATTCTGATGGTTCAGTAACAGTTAAAGATGATGGAAGAGGCATACCAGTTGATATTCATCCAGAAGAAAAAATTTCTGCAGCTGAAGTGATTATGACACAATTACATGCAGGAGGAAAATTTGATCATAATTCTTACAAAGTTTCAGGAGGTCTTCACGGTGTTGGTGTCTCTGTAGTTAATGCTCTTTCTGAAAAATTAAAACTAGAAATTAACAGAGATGGAAACTCACACTTTATGGAATTTAAAAATGGTTTTTCATTAAAACCACTAAAAAAGATTGGTAAAAATGATGGCTCATCAGGAACTAAAATCACATTTTATCCTTCAAAGAACACTTTTAAGTCTATTAATTTTGATTTTAAAATATTAGAAAATAGATTTAGAGAGCTAGCATTTCTTAATTCTGGTATTGAAATTGAAATATTAGATGAAAGATCATCAGAAAAAAAAGTATCAAAACTTCATTTTAAAGGTGGCATCGAATCATTTGTCAAATTTTTAGATAAATCAAAAGATAATTTTATTTCTAAACCTATAACTTTTACAGAAAAGAAAGGTGATTTAATAGTTGATGTTGCAATTATTTGGAATACTGGATATTACGAAAATATGCTTTGTTTTACAAACAATATACCACAAATTGATGGTGGAACACATCTGGCTGGATTTAGATCATCTTTAACTAGAGTTATTAATAAATTTGCAAATGAATCAGGAATTTTAGAAAAAAATAAAATCAATTTAACAGGTGAAGATTGTAGGGAAGGTATGACTTGTGTTTTATCGGTAAAAATGCCAGACCCTAAATTTGCAAGTCAAACTAAACATAAATTAGTATCGTCAGAAATACGTCCAGTTGTTGAAGCAGCAGTTAATAGTGGTTTAGAACAATGGTTGGAAGAAAATCCTAAAGATACCAAGTTAATTTTAACAAAAATAGTTGAATCAGCTCAAGCAAGAGAGGCTGCTAGAAAAGCAAAAGAACTTACTAGAAGAAAAGGCATTTTAGATTTTGGAAGCCTTCCAGGAAAACTTGCAGATTGTCAAGAAAAAGATCCAGCAAAGTGTGAACTTTTTATTGTTGAAGGAGATTCAGCAGGTGGTTCAGCAAAACAAGGAAGAGATAGAAAACATCAAGCAGTCCTTCCTCTTAAAGGTAAAATTTTAAATGTTGAAAAAGAAGCAAGGCCCGACCGCATACTTAGTTCAGATGAAATTGGAGCATTAATAAGTGCAATAGGGACTGGGGTAGGGCCCGAGGAATTTAATTATGATAATATTAGATATCATAAAATAATATTGATGACAGATGCAGATGTAGATGGAAGTCATATAAGAACTCTTTTGTTAACTTTCTTTTTTAGACAATTTAAAGAATTGATAATTAATGGAAATTTGTATATAGCTCAGCCGCCACTTTATAAAATTAAAGCGCCTGGACTTGGAGAAAAATATCTAAAAAATGAAAAAAATATGGATAATTTTTTAATTAATAATGCTGTTAATAGTTTAAAGCTTATAACGACTGATAAAAAAGATTTCAAAGAAAAAGAACTAAGTAATTTAATTAAAAAAACAATAAAAATAAGAGATGCTATATCTGATTTAGGAAGTAAAGTAGGATCCACGCAACTTGTAGAACAGTCTGCTATCGGATGTTTTTTTGGTAAAAATTTAATAAATTTTAAACTTACTGAAAAACAATTAAAAGAAGCTGCAAAATTTGTTGCTAAAAAATTGGAGCAGTTTGGTAAAGAATTAGCAGATTGGACTGGAGACTTTATTAATGATAAAGATAAAAAAGAAAAATATTTTATATTTAGAAAAAAATCAAGAGGAATTGTAGAAGATTATTTTATAAAAAAACAACATTTAGATTCCCCAGAAGCTGAATTTCTTGGTCAAAAAGAAACAATGGATATTTTAACTAAATTTTTTCATAGCGGAAAAAATGTTTTAATATCAGGCGAAAATAAATTTCCGATTACATCTACATTTGATTTTTTAGAAACAGTTAAAGAAGCTGGAAAAAAAGGAGTAAATATACAAAGATATAAAGGTTTAGGTGAAATGAACCCAGAACAATTATGGGAGACAACTTTAGATCCCCAAAAAAGAACACTCTTAAAAGTTCAAATGGAAGATGAAATGCTGCTGGATGAAACATTTGTAAGATTAATGGGCGAAAAAGTAGAACCAAGAAGAGATTATATACAATCAAATGCTAAAAAAGTTGTTAATCTAGATATATAATTTTTGAAAATGATAAAAAAAAAAACTAATTTCCTATTCATTATTTTTTTATTAAGTTGTTTTATACCAACAACCGCACTTTTTTGCGGTAGCCTAGAAGATACTTCTATGGAACATGGAGCAATACAAAAAAGCCGTGGATATAATGAAAAAGATATAGATTCTACTTCTGTAACTAGGCAAAGATTAATTAGAGATATTGAAATGGGTGATATTGAAAAAGTTAAATTATTTATAAAAGACTATGGAGAAGATATAAATTTTATTAAAAATGGGGTAAATCCATTTACTCACACAGCAAGTATTAATAATCTTGAACTTCTAAAATTTTTTCTAAATGAAACTGAAATTGATATAGATGTTGTTGACGAATTTGGTAATACGGCTTTAATAAACGCATCTGATAAAGGAAATTTAGAAATAGTAGATTATTTAATTAAAAATGGAGCAGATGTTAATCATCAAAACAAACAAGGCTTAACTCCTGCAATGAAAGCTGCGGAAAGAAATAATTTTTATGTAATTAAATTTTTATTAGATAAAAATATAGATATATCTAAATCTGATTATTCTGGAAGGACATTAAGAGAAATAGCAGAAAATAATAGAGATAAAAGAATATTGAAATTATTAAATTAAGAAGCTTTTTATAATTCTTTAAATTTTTTGTGACCTAAAACAAAAAGAGCAATAGTTAGTACAAAAATTATAGGTCCAGAATTTATTTGATCATTACCAAATTTAATAAAAAAAATCGGGTTATAAATAATTGCTATTACAGCAAAAATTGCTGCATAAATATTATCTTTCTCATCCATATAAAATTTGTAAGTTAATACTAAGGCGCTAACAAATAAATAAATTCTAAGTATTGCAAAATAGATGTCTGGCACTGGAAGGAGACCAACTAAAAGTAAAATTCCTGGTACAATAAAGAAATATGTTTGAGCATCTAATTGTAAAAGTTTCAGACAATATTTTTTTATTATACCAAAATATTGTCCCAAATTTTTTATATCAAAATTTTTTGTATTTTCTTTTTTTTCTACCATAAGAAATATATAGTTTTATTTTTTAAACTACCTAACTAATAATACTAATATTATTAAATAATTCAAAATTTAGATATGAAAAAATTGCATATTAAGAAAATATTTGAATCTGAAATAAATAAACATATTTCCAGCACTGACTTTTTCCTAAAAAATAATTTTGAAGATTTTAAAAAATTTCTAAATTTTGTAATTAAAACACTAAAAAAAGGTAATAAAATAATTTTATTTGGAAATGGCGGTAGTGCATCGGATGCACAGCATATAGCAGCAGAATTAGTTGTAAAATACAAAAAAAAAAGAAAATCAATTCCTGCGATATCCTTATCAACTGATACTTCAACATTAACTGCAATTGGAAATGATTTTTCATTTAATGATATTTTTTCAAGGCAATTAGAATCTATTGGAAAACCAGGAGATATTGCTATTGGAATAACTACTTCAGGAAAAAGTAAAAACGTGATTAATGCATTAAAATTAGCTAAAAAAAAGAAAATAACATCTGTTATTTTAACAAAGAAAAAATACCCAAATAAAAAACAAATAGAAAAAATTTCCGATTTAATACTGGGTGTTCCAGCGGATGAAACTGCAAGAATACAAGAACTTCACATTTTAGTAGGACATTTAATGTGTGCTGTTATAGATGAAGTATTTTAATTAAATAAATATGTCACAGAATATATCTGAAAAAATTTTGTCATTATTAAATAGAAAAATTTTTTGTTTAGGAGATTTAATGTTAGATAAGTATATTATTGGTACGACTAACCGCATATCTCCTGAAGGACCTATACCTGTTTTAGATATAAAGAAAGAAGTTAAGATGTTGGGTGGTGTTGGGAATGTTGTTAGAAACTTATGTACGTTAGCAGTAGAAACTCATTTAGTTAGTTTACTCGGAAATGATACAGTAAGTAAAGAAGTAGAAAAAAAATTAGATAAAATAAAAGTTAACAAAAATATAGTTAAGGATTCTAATAGACCGACAATTATAAAGTCACGTTTTATAGCAAATAATCAACAAATACTTAGAGTAGATAAAGAAAAAATAGTTCCTATTAGTAAAAGTACAGAAAAAAAAATATACGAATATTCAAAAAAAGAGATTTTAAAAGCAGATGCGGTTATAATATCAGATTACAACAAAGGCCTAATAACAAAAAATATATTAAAAAAAATAATAAGTTTTTCAAAAAATCATAAGAAACCTGTAATACTAGATCCTAAAAGTACCGATTTTGAGAAATATAAAGGAGTTACAATTATTACTCCAAATATTAAAGAGTTAGAAGAGGTAATGAAAAAAAAATTAATTAATGATAAAGAAATTATTAATGCTTCCAGAGAACTAATTTCAAAATTTAAATTTAGCCATTTATTAGTAACTATGGGCAAACTTGGAATGATTTTAGTTTCAAAAAAAAAAAAGAATGTAATTAAATTAAATGCAGAAGCAAAAGAAGTTTTTGATGTTTCAGGTGCAGGGGATACAGTTGTATCTTTTATAGCTGCAGGGATAGCTTGTTCATTAAAAATTGATGATGTTGTTAAAATTGCAAATATTGCCGCTGGTATAGTAGTAAATAAAACAGGTACATCAGTAGCACATTTATCTGAGATGCTTGTTTCTGTTAATAAAAATAATTATAGTTTATCAAAAGTTATGGATTTATATGAAGTAGAGAAAGTTTTAAATTTTTGGTTAAAAAAAAAAGAAAAAATTGGCTTTACTAACGGCTGCTTTGACTATCTTCATCCTGGACATGTTTCTTTGTTTCAGCAAGCAAAACAAAATTGTTCAAAGTTAATCGTTGCAGTAAACTCTGATAATTCTATTAAAAAAAGTAAAGGTCCTCTTAGACCAAAACAAAAGTTAAATACAAGACTCCAAGTTTTAAATTCAATACCATTTGTTGATTTAATTATTGTTTTTTCTGATAAAACACCTCTTAGTATTATTAAAAAAATTAGACCAGATTTATTGATTAAAGGAAGTGATTATAAAGAAAATCAGATTGTTGGTGCAAAAGAAGTTAAAAAATATGGAGGAAAAATTTTAAGAGCTAAAATATTAAATAATTTTAGCTCATCAATAATTATCGACGAAATTTTGAGTACTTCCTTTTAAAATAGAATTTTTTCGAAAAAATTATTATTACTTAAAAAATTATTTCTATCTTTTTCATTTTTAAAACTTTGAAATGCTAGTGATAATTTTGCAAAAGCAGTTTCAACTGTGATTCCTTTAAGACATTTAGCTTTTAATTTCATCAGAATTTTTAAACTAGGGTATGTGTTTTTTTTTTTATTAGAAATTGGAGCTACAAAAAAGGAAATTTTTTTATTTTTATTTTTTTTTATGAAATCTGTAAATTGAAGACTTGATGTTCCAGAATGGTATAAAGTATGTAAAATTACTTTAGGTTTTATTTTGATTAAGTTAAAAGAATTATAATTTAATCCAGGATATGAATGGATTAATAATATTTTATTAGAAAACTCAAATCCCATATTTAGACTATTTTTTTTTCCATTTTTTTTAATTGATGAAATAGAAGGATTATTTTTTTTTATAAAAGAGAATTTTTTATTTTTTAATATACAAAAAGGATCCCCAAAACCCGAGTTTAAATTATTATAATAACTATTAATTTGTTTTATTCTGCTACCAATAAAAAAAGATATAAAATTATCTTTTGGATTTTTATATGGAACATAAGTTCCTGGTAATTTTATTTTTTCTATAAAATCAATTGCAGAAGTAAAATTTAATTTACCATTAGAATTTTTATCTTTTAACGGTTTATCGCTACTTACAAGAATTACTGGTTTATAAAAATTATAAAAATATTGTGAAAGGGCAGATGATGTATATGATAATGTATCAGTTCCATGTGTAATAATAATTCCAGAAAATTTATTATTCCAATTTTCTTCTATACATTTAATTATTTTATTCCAATTATTTGGAGTAGCATTTTCACTTAGAATATTAATTGGTTGTACAATTTTAAAATTAAAATTTTTTTTTTTTAGCAAATATGATTTTAAATAATTATTTTTTGAAACATTAACTACATTTTTTTTTTTTTCACTTCCTATTGTTCCACCAGTTAATATTAGTAATATTGTATTCATAGGACTATTATAGAATAATTACATTATTAAGAAAGTATGCCTCGATTATTAGTAATTTTTTTGTTTTTTTTTATATATAGTTGTTCCTCGTTTAATACGGAACCTAAATATACAATTAGAATATTTGACAAAGAAAGCCCTCAAATTTTGTTAATGCCTGTAGATATAGAGATTTGTGAACTAACTATTGCTGGTATGTGTGAACCTAGTGCATCGTGGACTCAAAGTTCTAAAGAAAATATTATTATAAGTTTTGAAGAAATTTTAAATACAAGAAATGCTATTTTAAAAAGATATAATAAAAATCAGCAAAATGATGAGATAATTCAATTAATTAAATTACATACCCAAATTGGGCAAGAAATAATTAATAATGAATATGGTTTATACAAACTACCAACAAAAAAAGAATTTAACTGGAATTTAGGAAAAAAGGTAAAATTATTAAAACAAAAAAATAATAGTGATTACGCAATATTTATTTTTTTTAGAGATCAATACTCAAGTACTGAAAGAGTTATTTACAATATAGTTACTGCTGTTTTATTTCCTGGCATTATACCTATAGGAGGTTCCCAAATAGCATTTGCTAGTTTAGTTGATTTAAATAATGGTGAAATAACTTGGTTTAATGGCTATTACAGATCTTTTGGTGATGTAAGGGATTTAGAAAATGCAAGAAATACTGTTAATAAACTTTTTGAAGAATTTCCAGGATGAAAAAAATATTTTTATTTATAATTATTTTTCTTGGAAGTTGTGCAACTCCTATAGGTGGAGCAAAAAAAGTTGAAGATATAAAACCTCAAGAAACTCCTTCAATAGAATCAATTGAAGCAGGATTATGGATGCAAATGAATAATTATGAAGAAAAATTAAAAACTTCAGGGTCTAGACTTAAAGATAAAGATTTAGAAAAATATTTAAAAGATATTTTATGCAAGTTAACTGCTGAATATTGTAAAGATATTAGAGTTTATGTGCAAAATATCCCTTACTTTAATGCATTTATGGCACCTAACGGTATGATGGTTGTCTGGACAGGATTACTTTTACGTGCTCAAAACGAAGCACAACTTGCGACTGTTATAGGTCATGAAGCAGGCCATTATATTAAAAGGCATTCTCTTAAATCATGGTTAGATGCTAAATCTAGAACAGACTTAATGGCAATTTTATCAATAGGATTAGCAGTTGGTGGAATACCAGGCGCTGGAGACATATTTAATGTAACACAATTACTTCAGGCTGGTTTTATGGCAAAACATAGTAGAGATAATGAAAGAGAAGCAGATAAGGTTGGACTAGATTTTTTAGTAGATGCAGGATACGATCCTGATGAGGCACCAAAAATATGGGAAAACATAATTAAGGAAATGGAATTAGGAGAAGCAAGTAGACCTTTAACCTTTTTAGCTTCCCATCCGGCTCCAGAAGAAAGAATAGAAAATTTGAAAGAACAAACAGAAGGATATGAAAATATAAAAAATAAAAAAAACACGAAAGAATTAAAAGAAAAAATTCAACCTCATTTAAAAAAATGGATAAAAAATGAAATAAGACTTAAGAATAAACCAGAACAAACAGAATTTGTTTTAGAAAAAACATTTGAAGATAATGAAAATGACTATTTATTAAAATTCTATAAAGGAGAAATTTATCGTTTAATAGGTGTTAAAAAAGAAGAAAATAATTATGATAAAGCAATTGATTATTATAATGAATCGATAAAAGCAAAAAACGATTTTCCTGATGTATATAAAGAGCTTGGTTTATTACAGATTAAAATAGAGAAAAATGAGGAAGCAAAAAAAAATTTAAAAAAATATCTTGAGCTTGCAAAAAATCCTCAAGATGCAGCAATTATTGAAAGTTATTTAAATTAAATGTTAGTTATAAAAAAAATATTTATTATTTCTTTTTTTCTAATTTTAATTTCTTGTCAGTCGGATAAGACATATATTCTAGTTGAGCCTGGAAAAGTTGAAATAAACAAAATTTATTCGGTAAATACGAATATGAAATGGAGTCAATTCCAAGAAAGAGAATATAATTTTCTTTTTTGGACAGTAGATGGCTATACTTTGCAAAGAATTATTTTTTTTAAACCATTAGAAGATGGACAGTCATTATTTGATTATGATAGGTTGTTTACAAAGAAAAATGAAAAAAGACCTACCTTTAATTCAAAAATGAATAAATTTGAACTTAAGGAATTTTTTGAAAGTTGTATTATTTGGTCACGAGAATTTACAAGTTTTGAAACAAGTGATATAAAAAATTACAAAATTGGAGAAATTGAAGGTGTATCATTTGATATAAAAGCTCAAAATGAATTGGGTTTAAACTACAAAGGTTTTGCTGTTGCTGGTATAAAAAATAATAAGTTATATTCGATATATTTTATTGCAACTGAAATGGAATTTTATGATAGATATAAAAAAGAGGCTGAAAAAATAATTTCTTCAGTTAAGATTTTGTAAATTTTATAAAAATGTCTTCTAATTTTTTTTGCTTAAATTCTTTCATAATTTTTTTTTTAGTTTCAGATAAAACAATTTTTCCCTTAGATACAAAACATACTCTATCGCATAATTTTTCCGCTTCTTCGATATAATGTGTTGTTAAAAGAATAGTTTTACCTTTAGACTTCAATTTATTTATATATTTCCATAATTGACGTCTAAGATTTACATCGACACCTGCCGTTGGTTCATCTAAAACAAGAATTAATGGATCATGCACTAAAGCTTTTGCTATCATTAGTCTTCTTTTCATACCTCCTGACAAACTTCTTGTATAGGAATTAGCTTTACTATATAAATCTAAATCTTGAAGAATTTTCTTTGTTTTTCTATTTTTTTTTTTAATTCCATAAAGTCCTGCTTGAACTTCTAATATCTCACTTGGAGTAAAAAAAGGATCAAAGTTCAGTTCTTGAGGCACAATACCTATTTGGCAACTTGCTTGTTTTCTATTTGTATCAATATCATAATTATTTATTTTTACTGTTCCCGAATTTTTTAAACATAATCCTGCTAATATATTTATTATGGTTGATTTACCAGCACCATTTAAACCTAATAAGCCAAATAAAGATCCTTTTGGAATTTGTAAATTTACATTAATTAAAGCTAAAACTTTTTCTTTTTTTTTATCAATAAAAGTTTTATTTAATTTTTTTATATCAATTACATATTTAATTTTTTTTTCCATTAATTCAAAAATAATTTTTTTAATGCTAATATAAATAACCTCTTTTTTTAAAATGTATATAATTAGTTAAAATTGAAAAATTTATTTTTAATTGATGGTTCAGGGTTTATTTTTCGTGCATTTTATGCACTTCCTTTATTAACAAATCCAGAAGGAACTCCTATAAATGCAGTCTATGGATATTGTAACATGGTTTTAAATATATATGAAAAATTTAAACCTGAACAAATGATTGTAATTTTTGATACTAAAAAAAAAACATTTCGAAGTGATATTTATAAAGATTATAAAAGTAATAGGACAGAGCCTCCAGAAGAATTGATACCTCAGTTTTCAATAATTAGAGATGCTACTGATGCATTACAAATTCCTAGAGTAGAAATGGATGGATATGAAGCAGATGATATTATTGCCACATATACAAAAGAAGCTGAAAAAAAAGGTGTATCAGTGACAATTGTATCTTCAGACAAAGATTTGATGCAACTAGTTAATAAAAATACAAAGATGTATGATTCAATGAAAAATAATTTTATTGGTATTAAAGAAGTAAAAGAAAAATTTGGAGTTAACCCTTCTAAAATAATTGATGTTATGGCTTTAGCTGGCGACAGCATTGATAATGTTCCTGGAGTTTCAGGAATAGGTATCAAAACAGCAGCGGAATTAATAAATAATTTTAATAGTTTAGAAAATGTATTAGCTAAAGTTAATAAAATAAAACAGCCAAAAAGAAAGCAAATTTTAATTGATGAAAAAGAAAAGGCTTTAATCAGTAAAAAATTAGTAACTTTAAAAGACAATGTTGATGTAAAAAATAAATATGATTCTAATTTATTTCAAGGTATTAATCAAAAAACAGCATTAAAATTTTTTGAAAAGCACGGTTTTAAGAATTTAATTTCAAGATTTAGTAGAAAAGATGAAAATAATTCAATTAACCAATCTTCTAAAAAAAAAAATGAAAAATACTTTGTAATACAGTCTTTAGATGATTTAGAAAATTTAGAAAAAAAAATTCAAAAAACTAAATTACTTTCCGTTGATACTGAGACAAACTCATTAAACGCAAATTTAGCAGAACTTGTGGGGATTTCATTATCAACAACTAAAAATGAAGCTTTTTATTTACCATTTAAACATAGTTTAAGTAATGATAATAAATTTAAAAATTTAGATTTAAAAAAATGTTTACCAACTCTAAAAAAAATTCTTGAGGAAAAGTCTGTAGTAAAAGTAGGACATAATATTAAGTATGATAAAATTATTTTATCAAATATTGGAATTAACTTAAATCCAATAGATGACACCATGCTTTTGTCCTATGTTTTAGATGCAGGAAAATTTAGACATAACTTAGATGATTTAGCAAAAATTTACTTAGATCATGAAACAATAAAATATAAAGATATTGTTGGAGTAGGAAAAAAAGAAAAGACATTTGATGAGGTTAATATAAATGATGCATATATTTATGCTGCAGAAGATTCAGATGTAACATTTCAGTTATATAAAATATTAAAAAAAAGAATTATTTCAGAAAAACTTTCTAACGTTTACGAATGTATTGAGAAACCACTTATTAATGTTTTAGCTAAAATGGAAAAAGAAGGTATTAAAATTGATATAAAACAATTAAAAGATTTAAGCTCATTTTTTCAAAAAAAATTATTAAAAATAGAAAAAGAAATTTTTAAATTATCGAGTATAGAATTTAATATTGCCTCACCTAAACAATTAGGAGAAATATTATTTGACAAACTGTGTTTTGAAGGTGGAAAAAAAGGTAAAAGAGGGGCATATAGTACTAGTGTAGATGTTTTAGAAAATTTATCTTACCAAGGACATAAGATTGCAGATTTTCTTTTAGAATGGAGACAAATATCAAAATTAATAAATACTTATACAGATTCTTTAATTAATGAAGTTAATAAAAAAACATTAAGAATACATACTTCTTATTCTATGGCTGCTACAAGTACAGGAAGATTATCATCAACTGATCCAAATTTACAAAATATTCCAATAAGAACTGATGAAGGAAAAAAAATAAGAAATGCATTTATATCTGAGAAAGGTTTTAAATTAGTATCTTTAGATTATTCTCAAATTGAATTAAGGTTATTGGCCCATATAGGAAAAGTTGAAGATTTAAAAAAAGCATTTGATCAAAATATAGATATTCATAAGAAAACAGCTTCTCAAATTTTTAATGTAGAATTAAAAGATGTTGATGATGATTTAAGAAGAAAAGCAAAAACAATAAATTATGGTATTATTTATGGAATTAGTGCATTTGGACTTGCAAAACAATTAAAGATTCAAAGATCTGAAGCAGATTTAATTTTAAAAGAGTATTTTAAAAATTATAAAGGAATATTAAGTTATATTGATGAAATAACTAATTTTTGTAAAAAAAATGGATTTGTTAAAACATTATTTGGAAGAAAATGTTATATTGATGGAATTAATAATAAAAATCCCAATTTTAGGAATTTTGCAGTTAGAGCTGCTATTAATGCGCCAATTCAAGGTTCCGCAGCAGATATTATAAAAAAAGCTATGATAAATATAGATAAATTTCTTGAGGAAAAAAAAACTAAATCAAAAATGATTTTACAAGTTCATGATGAATTATTATTTGAAATGAGTGAATCAGAAATTAATCATCTTTCAATGGATATAAAAAAAATAATGGAAAACGCGTCTTTACCAGAAGTAAAATTAGACATACCATTAATAGTTGACATCGGAGAGGGATTTAGTTGGGCAGAGGCTCACTAAATTAGTATTTAATATGAAAAATAATGTTTTTTTAATTGATGATGATAAAAATATATTAACATCAGTTTCCATGTTATTAGAATCTGAAGGTTACAAAGTTAAAACATTTTCTGATGGAGAATCCGGTTTAAAAGCAATACTAGAAAATCATCCAGATATAGCTGTTGTTGATGTAAAGATGCCCAGATTAGACGGAATTGAACTATTAAAAAAATTAAGAAAAACATCAGATATGCCAGTTATTTTTTTAACTTCAAAAGATACAGAAATTGATGAATTATTAGGTTTAAAAATAGGAGCAGATGATTATATTACAAAGCCATTTTCTCAGAAAATTTTAATTGAAAGAATAAGAGTTTTAATTAAAAGATCTGAATTAAAAGATGAAAAAGGAAAAAATAAAATTAATGATAAAAATTCTTTAAAAGTAGGCAGTATATTTTTAGATACAGAAAAATATATGTGTAAATGGAAAAATAAAACTGTGAATTTAACTGTAACAGAATTTTTACTAATAAAATCATTGGTAGAAAAAATTGGAACAGTTAAATCAAGAGATCAATTAATTCTTTCAGCATTTGGAGAAGATAAGGAAAATATTGATGATAGAGCGATTGACCATCATTTTAAAAGAATAAGAAAAAAATTTAAAAACAGTGATAATAATTTTAATTCTATAGTCACAATTTACGGTGGTGGGTATAAATTTTCTGAATAAAAATTTATAACAATGTTCAGAAATAAAATAACTATATCACCATTACTGTTAAGATTATTAACGTTAAATATTTTAGCTCTTTTCTTTTTGTTAGGAGGATTGTTTTCTATCGATAGATATCAACAAACTTTACAAGAAAATGAATTTAAAAAATTAGAAGATGAAGGTAGAATTCTCTCTCAAGCAGTTGGAAGAACTATATTGCCAATTGATGATTTAAGATCTCAAGTTATTATTACTAGAGAAGCACAGGAAACTATTGGGTATTTGCTTAGTCAAAGTAGAGTAAGAATTAGATTATTTTCTTATCAAGGAGACTTACTAGCTGATTCTGAAAGATCTGTTGGATTTCATACAAGAATTAAATCTATTGAATTACCATCTTTAGAAAAAAAAAATATTTTTAGAATTTTTTTTGAAAAAGTTTATTCTTATATTTCTCTCTTCCTCGTTAAAACAAGTAAATTAAATATTTATAAAGAAAACACATTACAACAAGCAGAAGATTATGAAGAAGTTTTGAATGCTTTATATGGTGAAGAAACTAGACTTTTAAGACAATTAGAAAGTGGGAAAAAATTATTTGGAGTTGCTTTACCAGTTCAATCATACAAAAAAATAACAGGAGCTATTTTATTAACATTTGATAGTACAAACATTGAGAATAAACTTAAAGATTTTCGTTTTGAGGTTTTTAAGATTTTCTTTTTAGCTTTATTTTTAACTATATGTGTTTCAATTTATTTATCTACAAATATAGTTAAACCTATAAGAAAGTTAGCGAACGCAACAAGAAATATAAATCCATCTGACGGAAGAAAGATATCTGTACCACAATTTTCCGATAGAAAAGATGAGATAAGTGAATTATCAGTTTCAATTAAAGAAATGTTAAACTCAATTTGGAATCGAATGGATGCAATAGAAAATTTTGCTGCAGATGTAGCTCATGAAATTAAAAATCCACTAACATCATTAAAAAGCGCAATTGAAGTTGTTAATAATACAAAAGATAAAAAACAAATAAATAAACTTACAAAAATTATTAACCAGGATGTACAAAGATTGGACCGTTTAGTTACAGATATTTCTAATGCATCGAGGTTAGATGCAGAGTTATCAAGAGAAAAAATGCAAAAAATTAATATAAAAAAAATATTAGAAGAAACTGTAGATTTTTATAATAGAGAAAAAAATAAAATCTTATTTAATTTTACAAGAAATTTTAATTATTTTATTTATGGAAATAAAGAAAGATTATCTCAAGTTTTTAATAATTTAATAGATAACGCTTTATCTTTTAATAAAAAAAATAAAAAAATTCAGATTTTTTTAAAAAGTAATAAAGATAAAGTATTTGTTGAAATTAAGGATTATGGGCCTGGTATACATATAAATAATTTTAATAAAATTTTTGAAAGATTTTATACAGAAAGACCATCTCATGAAAAATTTGGAAATCATTCAGGCCTTGGATTAAGTATAGTAAAACAAATATTAGACGTGCATAGAGGATTGATTAAAGTAGAAAATAGACTAAATAAAAATAAAAAAACTATTGGAGCCAAATTTATAATAACTCTTCAAAAAATTATTTAGTATAGCTATATTATTTAGATTGATTATGAAATTTTTTTTATTAAGTTCTATTTGTCATGGCAAATTATAAAGTAAAAGATATAAAACTTGCTGATTGGGGTAGGAAAGAAATAAGTATTGCTGAAACTGAAATGCCTGGTTTGATGTCATTAAGAAAAGAATACAAAAATAAAAAACCATTAAATGGTGCGAGAATTTTAGGTTGTTTACATATGACTATACAAACGGCAGTTCTAATAGAAACACTAATTAATTTAGGAGCTGAAGTTAGATGGAGTTCATGTAATATTTTTTCAACTCAAGATCACGCAGCAGCTGCTATCGCAAAAAGAGGTATCCCAGTTTTTGCTTGGAAGGGAATGACAGACGAAGAATTTTGGTGGTGTATAGATCAAACAATAATTGGAGAAAAAAATTGGAAACCAAATTTAATTTTAGATGACGGAGGAGATCTGACTAAAGTAATGCATGAGAAATATAAAAATATTCTTAAATCTGTGAAAGGCTTATCTGAAGAAACTACAACCGGAGTTCGTAGATTATATGATATGGAAAAAAAAAATAAATTATTAGTACCAGCAATTAATGTCAATGATAGTGTTACAAAATCAAAATTTGATAATTTGTATGGATGTAGAGAAAGTTTAGTTGATGGAATTAGAAGAGCAACCGATGTTATGCTTTCAGGTAAAGTAGCAGTAGTGTGTGGATATGGAGATGTAGGTAAAGGATCTGCTGCTAGCTTGAGAAATGGTGGTGCAAGAGTAATGGTTACTGAAATTGATCCAATTTGCGCTTTACAAGCATCTATGGAAGGATATGAAGTTGTCAAAATTGAAGATGTATTAACAAAAGGAGATATTTTTTGTACAGCAACAGGAAATGTAGATGTTATTACATTAGAACACATGAGAAAAATGAAAGATAGAGCGATTGTTTGTAATATAGGACATTTTGATAGTGAAATACAAATTGATGCATTAAAAAATTATAAATGGGATGAAATTAAACCACAAGTAGATGAAGTTCAATTTCCAGATGGAAAAAAATTAATAATTTTATCAAAAGGAAGATTAGTAAATTTAGGAAACGCAACAGGACACCCAAGTTTTGTTATGAGTGCTTCTTTTACAAATCAAGTTTTAGCACAAATAGAATTATGGACAAAATCTGAATCCTATAATAAAAAAGTATATGTTTTACCTAAAGAACTAGACGAAAAAGTAGCAGAATTACATTTAGGTAAACTAGGTTCTAAATTAACTAAATTAACAAAAAAACAAGCCAAATATATTGACGTAAAAGCCAACGGTCCATTTAAACCAAATTACTATAGATATTAATAGTATATTGTAAATTATTAAAATTTTAATCACATCATTAAAAAAGACAGAAAAGTTAGCTAATCAACTTGCAGCTAAATCAAAAATAGATGATATTTATTTTTTACGAGGGGAATTAGGATCTGGGAAAACAACATTTGCACGTTTTTTTATCCGAGAAGTTGCTAGATTAAATAAAAAAAAAATTAAAGAACCAATAACCAGTCCAACATATAATTTAATTAATAATTACAATTGTGGTAATAATATTAATATTTGCCACGTAGATCTTTATAGAATGAAAACTATTAAAGAAATAGAAAAAATAGGTTTTTTTGAAGAGATAGAAAATAAAATAGTTTTAATAGAATGGCCTGAAAAAATAGAGAAAATATTAAAAAAAAAAATAGATATTTTATTTATTAGAAAAAAAAAGTAAAAATTTTATGGATATTTCTATTTTTAAAAAAAGCGGTATCAATGATTTTAAATTAAAACCAATTAAATCTGATGCATCATTCAGAAAATATTTTCGCGTTATTATTAAAAATCAGAAAAAAAAATTATTGTTAGTTAATTCTCCAAAGAAAACTGAAAATAATTTGGGATATTTAAAAACTACAAGTATTTTAGAAAAAATGAATTTATCAGTTCCCAAAATTATTAATTTTGATATTTCCAAAGATTTTTTTTTGATTGAAGATTTTGGTATAAATACATATACAAATTCATTAAAAAATGGGGAAAGTGAATTTAAGCTTTATAATTTAGCTACGGATATTTTGTTACATATAAATAAACATTCAAAAAGTCTAGAAAAAGAATTGCCAAAATATACAAATAAAAAATTAATAGACGAAGTTTTGTTATTTTTAAAATGGTATTGGCCTGCAATTTATAAAAAACCACCAAAAAAAAGAGTTATTAGTGAATTTGTTAAAATTTGGGAAAATTTATTAAATAAGAATTTAAAAACAAAAAAAGTATTAGTGCATAGGGATTTTCATATAGATAATCTTTTTTTTCTTAAGAATAGACAAAATCTTAAAGCTTGTGGTTTAATTGATTTTCAAGATGCAGTTATTGGGCCATCTTCATATGATTTAGTATCACTTTTAGAAGATTCTCGAAGAGATGTGGATAAAAATATTATTTCTAAAATGTATAGAAAATTTATAAAAAAGTTATCAAAAAAAGAAAAAGAAAATTTTACTAAAGAATATGAAATTTTAGCAGCTAACCGTCATTTAAAAGTTATTGGTATTTTTTCTAGGTTATATATGCGAGATAAAAAAAAAAATTATTTGAAACATATTCCAAGATTGTGGAGATTAACAGAACAAAATTTAAATTTTAATTCATTAAGTGAATTAAATAAGTGGATTAATAATTTTTTTCCAAAAAAATTTAGAATTAAACCAAGGATTTAATATGGGTATCTCAACAATCATGATTCTTGCAGCTGGTCTTGGTAAGAGAATGAAATTATATACGAAGAATATTCCAAAACCATTAATAAAAATTAGAGGTGAAACTTTAATTGAAAAAATAATAAAAAAATTAGAAATTAAAGGTTTTAAAAAAGTAGTTATAAATATTTTTTATTTAAAAAATAAAATAAAAAAAGAATTAACTAATAAATTTAAAATAAAAATTCATTATTCTGAGGAAAAAGTTTTATTAAACACAGGGGGTGGAATTAAAAATGCTATAAAAATTTTAAAGGTAAAAGAATTTTTTGTCATTAATAGTGATATTATTTGGGAAGAAAAAACAGATAGCCCTTTTGATCAATTAAATAAGTTTTGGAATAAAGATAAGATGGATGCTCTTTTATTATTATACCCAAAAAAGAAAAAAATAGGCGACTATAATATAAATAAATCAAATAGGATTATTTCTAATAAAAATAAACCGAAGTATATTTTTACAGGTATACAGATTCTTAAATCTAAAATTTTTTTAAAAAAAAGAGAAAAAATTTTTCATTTATCATCAATTTATGAGCAATTAATTGAAAAAAAAAGACTTTTTGGCTTAGTTTACAACGGAAAATGGTTTCATATTGGTACATTAGAAAGTTTGAAAGAATATGAAAAAATGTTAAAATGATTTTTTTTTTACTATGAGCATACAATCAATAAAAGAATCTTCTTTTGAAGATGAAGTTGTTAATTCAGATACTCCAGTTTTAATAGATTTTTGGGCAGAGTGGTGTGGTCCTTGTAAAGAAATTTCTTCTGTTTTGGAGGAAATTGCTGATGAAATGAAAAATAAATTAAAAATTGTAAAAATAAATATCGATGAAAATCCAAATATACCAAATCAATATGGAATTCAAAGCATACCTACATTAATAATTTTTAAAAAAGGGGAACCAATAGCAACAAAGGTTGGTAGCGGTATAAAGTCAGAATTACTAACTTGGATTGAAAGATCAATATAAAACTATTTTTTTAGTAATTTAGATACTTCTTTGTACATATATAAAGATCCACATATAAGTATTTGACCTGGTGATTCATTTAATAATAATTTTCTTATTGCATGTTTTATATTTTTAGCAGTTTCTACATTAAATTCATTTAATTTAGCTATTTCATAAAGTTTTTTATTTGGATAATAAGGAGAATTACTTTTTATAGTTACCGTTATTAGTTTAGTAGTAATTTTTTTAAAAGAATTTAGAAAATCTTTTGGATTTTTTGAGTTTAACATACCAAAAATTAAATATAATTTTTTTACATTCCATTTTTTAAATGTTTTTGCTAGAGCTCTGCTTGCACTTTTGTTATGCCCTCCATCAAACCAGAACTTCCATTTTTTATTATTTATTTTTTTTGAAAATAATTCTTTGTTTAAATATATTTTTTGTAATCTTCCCGTCCATTTAACAGTTTTTAAGCCTTTTTTTACAAAATTCTTGTTAAATTTTTTTTTCATTATTAAATTAAAAGCTTTTAAAGCTATACCAGCATTAATAATTTGATGTTCTCCTATCAAGTTTGGTTGAGGATATTTTTCTTTTTTGTTATTTTTTAGATTATTAAAAAAAATAATATGATTTTTTTTTTCATTTTTTTTTATAAACCAATCTTTTTTATAAAAAAAAGTTTTTACATTAAAATTTTTTGCTACTTTTTTTATAATTTCAATAGCTTTTTTTGTTTGTTTTCCAATAACAACAGGTGAATTTTTTTTAATAATACCTGCTTTTTCTTTTGCTATTTGTTTTATATTTGAACCTAAAAAATTTTTGTGATCAATTGATATTTCATTAATAATTGTGATAATTGGTTTTTTTATAATATTTGTTGCATCTAATCTTCCCCCGAGGCCAGTTTCAAGTATTGTAAAATCAGCTGGTTTTATTTTAAATGCTAGAAATGCAGCAGCTGTAGTCATTTCGAAAAAAGTTATTGGCTTTCCGTCATTTTTTTTATTACACATATCAAGTAAAACTTCTAGAAACTCATTAGATATATTTTGATCGTTTAAATTAATTCTTTCATTAAAATTAATTAAATGAGGAGATGTGTATGTATTTACAGTAAAGCCAGAGGCTTGAATAAATGATTTTAAAAAAGCAAGAACAGAACCTTTTCCATTTGTTCCAGCTATATGTATTATATTTTTAATTTTTTTTTCAGGATTTCCTAGTTTATATAAAAGATTATTTATACGCTCAAGAGATAAGTCAATTTTTTTTGGATGTAATTGTTCTAATTTTTTTTCAAGGCTAATTTCTAAATTTTTAACTTTTAAATCTTTTTTACTAATATAAGTGGATTTTGTCTGATAAAGCATTAAAAGATTTTGTCTAATTTTTATTTTCTATAAATTTTAAAATTTTATATATTTTATTTTTTAAATCTTTTCTATGCACAACCATATCTATCATTCCGTGTTCTAAAAGATAATCAGCCGTTTGAAAGTTATCAGGTATGCTTTCTTTTATAGTTTGTTCTATTACTCTTCTTCCTGCAAAACCAATTGTCGCACCTTTTTCAGCTATCAATATATCTCCAAGCATAGCAAAAGACGCACATACACCACCGGTTGTTGGATCAGATAAAACAACAATATAAGGGATTCTATTTTCTTTTATTTTTTGAATTGCAGCTATAGTTCGAGGCATTTGCATCAAAGACAAAATACCTTCTTGCATTCTTGCACCACCAGATGATGGAATAATAATTAAAGGTATATTTTTTTTTACTGAAATTTCACTGGCTTTTACAATGGAATTTCCAACGTTTATTCCCATTGATCCTCCCATAAAATTAAAGTCAAAAACAACTAATAAGACTTCAATACTTTCAATTTTTCCTTCAGCTAAAATTACAGCATCATCTTCTTTTGTTTTTTTTTTAGCCTGTTTAAGTCTATCTTTATATTTTTTTTTATCTTTAAAGGATAAAGGATCAATTTTACTAGGTGGAACTTTAATTTTTTCATATTTTCCATCATCTAAGAGAAATTTAATTCTTGTATCTGAAGGTAATCGCATATGTGTTCCGCACTCATTACATACTCCAAGAGTTTTTTCAAAATCTTTGTAATAAATCATTATTTGTTTCTCACATTGACATTTTATCCATAGATTTTTTGGTATATTCTTTTTTTTAACTAAAGATTCTAATTTAGGTTTGATATAATTTGTTAGCCAATTCATAATATTTATAGTGCCGAAGTTAAACTTTTAATATAATTCAATACAAAATTAATTAATTTTATTTTATTATATTTTTTTTTAAGTGCTTCTTCCACTCTTTTAATGATAGATGACCCTACAACTACTGCATCAGCATATTCAGATAATTTTTTAACATCTTTTTTATTTTTTATTCCAAAACCAACAGCAATTGGAAGCCTTGTAAGTTTTTTTAAGTTTTTTATTTCTGTTTGAAGTCTTATATTAGATTTATAATTTGCTCCCGTAATTCCTGTTATAGAAATGTAGTATATAAAACCAGAAGAGTTTTTGATAATTTTTTTAAACCTATTTTTATCTGTTGTTGGAGTTGCTAATTTTATAAAATGTATTTTATTTTTTATAATAGGCAAACATAATTCATTATCTTCTTCAGGAGGTAAATCAACAACAATTACTCCATTTATTTTATTTTTTTTTATCTCTTTTATAAAATTATTTATGCCGAATTTATGAATTGGGTTGTAATAACCCATTAAAATAATAGGCGTAATTATATCTTTTTTTCTAAATTTTTTTATTAAATTAAATGTTTTTTTTAAATTCATTTTATTTTTTATTGCTCTATCATTGGCTTTTTGTATAACAGGTCCATCAGCCATTGGATCAGAGAAGGGCATACCTAATTCAATTATGTCTACTCCAGAATTGGGAAGTTTTTCTAAAATTTTGTATGATGTATTAAAATCAGGATCACCAGCAGTTATAAAAGATATAAATCCACATTTTTTTTTTTTTTTTAATTCATCAAATTTTTTTTTTAATAAATCTTGTTGTGGCATTGAATTTAGATATTAATTTTTAATTTTTTTGCAACAGTAAAAATATCTTTATCTCCTCTTCCACACATGTTCATTACAATAATATTATTTTTTGGCATTCTTGGAGCTTTTTTAATTAAATAAGCAAGAGCATGGCAGGGTTCTAATGCAGGAATAATACCTTCGATTTTTGTACAAATTTTAAATGCATCTAGCGCCTCATTATCTGTAACACTAACATATTTAACTCTTTTATTATCTTTTAACCATGCATGTTCAGGGCCCACTCCAGGGTAGTCTAGACCAGCGGATATTGAATGTGGTTCTATAATCTGTCCATCTTTATCTTGTAAAATATAAGTTTTACTTCCATGTAGAACTCCTAATTGACCTTTTGCAATTGATGCAGCATGCTTTTTATTAAGACCTTCGCCTGCAGCTTCAACAGCAATCATTTTTACTTTTCTATCATTTAAAAATGGATAAAAAAGACCCATTGCATTAGAACCACCCCCTACACACGCTATTAAAAAATCTGGCAGCCTACCTTCGGCTTTTTTTATTTGATCTTTTGTTTCATATCCAATTACTGATTGAAAATCTCTAACCATTTCGGGATAAGGGTGAGGTCCAGCAACACTACCAATTATATAAAAAGTATTATTTACGTTTGTTACCCAATCTCTCAAAGCTTCATTCATAGCATCTTTTAAAGTTTTGGATCCACTTTTAACTTTTTCTACTTTTGCTCCTAGAAGTCTCATTCTAAAAACATTTGGCATTTGCCTTTTATAATCAACCTCGCCCATATATATAGTGCATGGAAGATTAAATAATGCACAAACAGTAGCAGTTGCAACTCCATGCTGTCCAGCACCAGTTTCTGCTATTATTCTTTTTTTACCCATACTTTTGGCAAGAAGTATTTGTCCAAGTGTATTATTAATTTTATGGGCTCCCGTATGATTTAATTCATCCCTCTTAAAATAAATTTTTGGACCATTAAGTTTTTTTGAAAGATTTTCTGCAAAATATAAAGGAGAAGGTCTTCCCACATAATCTTTTAAGTATTTTTTAAATTCATTAATAAATTTTTTTTTCTTTTTAATACTTTTGTATGCTTTTTCTACTTCTAGAATTAAAGGAACAAGTGTTTCAGCAACAAATCTTCCTCCATATTTTCCAAAATGTCCTGATGTATCAGGGACTGATTTATAGGTATTTCTTTTCATATTTATAATTTAGTTGCTAATTTTAAAAATTTATTTATTTTTTTAATATTTTTTTTACCAGGTATTGTTTCAAGACTAGAAGAAACATCTATAAATCTTATATTAGAATCTTTAATTGCTTGTTCCAAGTTATTAATATTAATGGCTCCAGATAAAATTAATTTTTGTTTATCTTTAATTTTTTTAAATAAATTCCAATCTAATTTTCTACTTTTTTTTTTAAAACTTAATTTTTTTTTTGTTACTATTTTTGTATCTATTAAAATATAATCTGAAACTTTTTTGAAATTAGAAATTTTTTTTATATCATTCTTATTTGATATTTTTAATGCTTTAATAATTTTAGTTTTTGATATTTTTTTTACATTTCGTATAAAACCAGGCGTTTCATTTCCATGAAATTGTAAATAATCAAGATCTACAGTTTCGGTAATTTTTTTTATTTCTTTAATATTTGTATTTGCTATAACACCTACTCTTTTTATTTTTTTTTTAGCAAAATTAGAAATTTTCTCTGCTGTTTTTAGATTTATAAATCTAGGGGATTTATTATAAAAAATAAATCCTACCATTTTTGCTTTTCCTTTAATACATGCTTTTACATGATTAATAGATTTAACGCCACATATCTTTACATTGAGTACCATTAATTTTTTTCTAAATAATTTTTTATTTCTTTATTAATTAACTTAAGAGTTTTTTTTGGTTTTTTTGATTCTGTTATTGGTCTGCCAATAATAATGTAAGTTGCACCTTTTTTTATAGCGCTTAAAGGATCCATTGTTCTTTTATGTTCATTTTTTTTATTTTTTTTTGTTCTAATACCTGGAACAAAAATTGTAATATTTTTTTTAATTTTTTTTGTTATTTCGAGATCTTTTGGTGCAAGAATTAATCCGGAAGTATTATTTTTTAATGCATTGAGCACTAATTTTTTTATTTCATTTTGTATTGATTGTTTTATTCCTATTTCATTAATACTTTTTTGATCATGGTGAGATAAAAGTGAGACAGTTAATATTTTTGTAAAATTAGATGCTTTTGTAGCAGCTTTTATCATGCTACTTCCTCCTAGACCATGTATACTTAAATAATTTACTTTTAGAGAATCTACGACCTTCACTGCTTTATAGACAGTAGTAGGAATATCATGAAATTTTAAATCTAAAAAAATTGGTAATTTGTATTTTTTAAATTTTTTAATTATGTTTGGTCCATAATTAGAAAATAGTTCTTTTCCTATTTTTAAACCTGCAAGATCATTTTTTAATAGTTTAATAAGACCTTCAGCAGTTTTTATGTTGTTTGTATCTAAAGCTAAAAATACTCTTTTAAATTTTTTTTTCAGCAAAATATCAGATTACTTAGGATTTAATTTTTTAAATAAAATTTTCCCCATTTTAAATTTTGGGTGAACTTTTTTTTCTATTTCTATATTTTTTCTATTTTGAGGATTTATACCTATTCTTTTATTTCTTGTTTTTGTAAAAAAAGAACCAAAACCTCTAATTTCAATTCTTTTTCCTTCTGCTAAAGCTTTGGTTACTTCTCTAAAAAAGACGTTCACTATATTTTTAATCTCTGAAATTTTGTATTTATTATTTTTACTAAGTAAAGTTTTAACAAGATTTGATTTATTCATTTTATAAGTTCTAAATTATTATTTTTTTTTCTTTTTTTTTTTTTCTCCTAAAATCTTTCCTAGAGTTGCACCGCTATCTAATGAACCAAACTCTTTTTTAATCTTTTTTTGCTCTTTAGATTCAATCTCTTTTATTGATAATACAACAATTTTACTTTCATTATCAATTTTTTTTATCATTGCATCAAGTTTTTCATTTGCTGCATAACGTCTTGGATTTTGTTCAGATTCATCCATAGACAAGTTTTCTTTATTAATAAAACCATCAAGGTTGTTATCTAATTTTACTTTAACTCCATTATCTTTTACATGAATAACAGAGCAAGTTACTACATTTTTTATTTTAATATCTTTAATTTTTTCTTTAAATGGCTTATCATCAAGCTGTTTTATACCTAAAGAAATTCTTTGTTTTTCTTCATTAACATCTAAAATTATTGTTTTAACAGTATCTCCAGTTTTAAAATTTGCTGCTGATTTATTATCCCATTCCCAATCTAAATCAGAAATATGAACCATTCCATCTAAATTCTCTTCTAAATTTACAAAAATTCCATATTCTGTTATATTTCCTACTTTGCAATCTACAATTTTTCCTTTTTTGTATTTTTTAGAATATTTTATCCATGGGTTAGCACTTTCTTTTTTCATTCTAAAACTTAGTTTTCTTTTTTCCAAATCAAGCTCAAGTATTGTTACATCAACTAAATCTCCCATTGAGACAATGTCGCTTGGATTAGTTTTTTTTTTATCCCATGTCATTTCAGATACATGAATAAGACCTTCTATACCATCTTCAAGCTCTATAAAAGCTCCATAATCTGTAATTTTACTAACTTTTCCAGAATAATTTTTTCCTTCTTTATACTTTTTTTCAATTTTTTCCCATGGATCTTTACTTAATTGTTTAATACCTAATGATATTTTATTTGATTCAGTATTACATTTTAAAATTTTAACTTTTATATTTTGCCCAATTTTTAAAAAATCAGATGGATGATTAATTCTTTTCCAAGAAATATCAGTTAAATGAATAAGTCCATCTATCGTGCCAAGATCTACAAAAGCTCCATAATCTGTAATATTTTTTACAATTCCATTTGCTGATTTTCCTTCTTTTAAATTTTTTTTAGAATCTTTTATGTTTAGTTTGAGATTTTCTTCTAAATAAGCCTTTCTTGAAATTACAATGTTTCCTCTTTCTTTATCAATTTTTATTACTTTAAATGATAGTTTTTGTTCTACGAGATGATTAATATCTTTTATTGGTTTAACATCTACTTGACTACCTGGTAAAAAAGTAATAACGCCGTCAACATCTACAGTATATCCGCCTTTAACTTTACCATAAATTTTTCCATCTACAGGTGTATCTTTTTTTAAGCTTTCATTAAATGAATTAAAAGCAACCTCTTTTTTTGCTTTCTCTCTGCTTAAAACCGCCTCACCATTTTTATCTTCTATTCTTTCAACAAAAACATCAATTTTATCTCCTACTTTAATTTCTTTCTCTTTATCACAAAATCTTAGTTCATCTATAGATATCCTTCCTTCGCTTTTCAAACCAACATCTACTAATGCATGATTGTTATCTATTGATATAACTTTTCCATTGACCACTTTACCTTCAAAATTTTTAATTTTTTTTAGAGATTGGTTTAGTAAAGCTTCAAAATTTTCAGTATTTTCAGTCATAAAATCAATTTTATAAACTTTATGCAGTTTTTTGTAATTTTAAAAGCTTTTTTTTAATTTTTTTTTGAAAAATTTGCTCCTATATCTTTCATTATTGTTACAAAATTAGGAAAACTTGTTTTTATACAATTTACGTTATCAATAATAATATTTTTTTTAGAAGCTAAACCCATTACTAAAAATGCCATTGCTATTCTGTGATCACAATAAGTTTTAATTTTAACATCTCTAGTAATATTAATTTTTTTATTTCCAGTTATTTGAAGACCATCATTTTTTTTTTTAACTTTTATTTTACACGTAGTTAAGCCTTCATATAAAGATTTTATTCGATCACTTTCTTTATTCCTAAGTTCACTACCTCCACTAAAAGATGAATTTCCTTTAGCAAAAGCGGCTAAAACAGAAAATATAGGAATTTCATCAATCATGTTTGCTACTGTTTCTTTTCCTAAATGAACTCCTTTTAAGTTACTTGATTTAAAAGTAATATCTCCGACCTGCTCATTTGAAATTCTTTTTTTGTTGGAAATTTTTATTTTAGCATTCATTTTTTTTAAAATATTAAAAAAAGTTGTTCTTGTTTTATTTATATTTACTTTCATTATTTTAATTTCCGATTCAGGTGTAATTAGAGCAGCAGAACCAATTATTGAAGCGGCAGAAGGATCGCCAGCAATTGAAATATTTTTTGCTTTTAATTCTTTTTGACCAGTTATTTTAATTATTTTTTTTTTTTTAAATTTTTTGATTTGAATTTTTGCACCTATTTTTCTTAACAAAATTTCAGTATGATTTCTGGTTGGAGTATTTTCAATTATAGTTGTTAAACCTGGTGAATTAAGTGATGCTATTAATATCGCTGATTTAATTTGGGCAGATGGATTTTTTTGATTATAAATAATTGGCATAGTTTCATTAAAACCTTTAATGATAATTGGCAGCTTGTTATTTTTGGAATTAATTTTTGCACCCATTTTTCTTAATGGTTTTATTAATTCATGCATATTTCTATTACTTAAACTTTTATCTCCAATAAATTTAGTTTCAAAATTTTGATTACACAAAAGTCCCAACATTAATCTTGTAGCTGTACCAGAATTTCCCATGTAAAGGTTTTTTTTTGTTGAACTTAATCCCCCTATTCCTACTCCTGATATAATAGTTGAAGTTTTTTTTTTAATAATTTTTACACCTAGCAATTTTAAATTTTTTATAAGATTATTTACGTCATCAGAATAAGATATTCCTTTGATTCTTGTTGACCCAATGGCTGTTGATCCTAAGATTAGGACTCTTTGAGAAATAGATTTATCTCCTGGAATTTCAATAACTCCATTTAACGAACTACTTTGTTTTGAACTAAATTGATTCAATTTTTTTAATTTATTAATTAGTATATTATTATCTTTACTAAATAATAAATTTAAATTAAAAATAATTAAATTTTTTTGTTTATTTATAATTTATTTTATTTATATATTGAGTTATGGTAAAATCATCTTGGGGAGTTAAAAGAACATGCCCTTGTGGTAACGGGGTTAGATTTTATGATCTAAATAAAAAAGAAATTGAATGCCCTAGTTGTGGAGAAACTATAAATGTTGAACATTTGTCAGTATCAACTCTTGAAAATAATTTAAGAAAAAAACCACATGCAAAAGTTTTAGAAGAATCAAAGACATCCAATGCAAAAAATAAAAAAATTTCAAATGTTAAAGATACAGATGTAGAAATAGATTCAGATGATGATCCAAAAACACAGGTAAAGGAAATAATTGGTGATAAATTAAAAGACAAAGATAAAGAAAAAGAATAATTCTTTTTTATTTATGTTTCTTTTTTAAATCTTTTTTTAAATCTTCATGATCACCAATTGCAATATGATATTTGCTTTTTATTATATATTTTTCTAATAAAGGTATAATAGGAAGAACAATAAGTCCTCCTAGAAAAATACCTAAGGCGGCTTCTCTTAAATCAGGATCTATAAGTGAAGCAATTAAATCAGCTAATGAATGTGCTATTATTACTCCAATAATACCTGCAATAAAACCATTAGATATTAATTTTAAGAATCTATTTATACTCCACCCTGTATAAAATCCTAATAACATAATTCCAACATGAACAACTCCGAAGATAAATCCTTTTAATAAATATTTATCCTGTAAGTAAGAAAGGTTTTCTATTATATGTTGCATAAATTATGAATTATAATTTATATCATAAAAATAATTTTTGTTATAAATATTTATTTATTAACTTTTCTTTGTAAACGCAAATTCTCTATAAGATTGTATTGATCCTCTGCCATAATTATAGTTTTTCTCAAATTTAGCTAAAAATATAGCAGATGTTATTAAAAATGCAGATATGGTAATAAAATAAATTAATTTCATTTTTTTGATTTGTTAAAAATTAATAATAGTTACAATTTATATTTAATAAAAAATAACCATTAATCTAATTTATATTTGTTATAGACATTATAGATTTAAATGATAATTGGTTTAAAAGGGACTATAGATTGGTTATAAGAGTTCTTCGCTGGAAATGAAGAGGCTGTCGATTTGATCCTATCTAGTTAAATTCCTTTTTTATCGATAATAGAAATTTGTAGATCTTCTTTCTTTTTTTCTGAAATCATTTTTAAATTAGTAACTATTAGACGAAGGTCTACACTGCTGAACCTCTTGCCAGTTCCTATTTTTGTACACATTATCTCAACTTTATTGTGCATATCACTTGTATCATTATTTTGTACTTTATATTCATAATCTCTATCTGTTGTAATATTTAATTTAACACCATACTTTTCACTAAAATGCTTTTCTAGAGCACGTAAACTGTTTCTGCACATTATGAATTCATCTAATTTTTCAGATTCAAAATAAGTGTTAGTAGAAATCTTCCAAACTCGTTTTGTCATACTTGTGCAATAAACAATGTGTTTTTTAAATAACTTATTTGGCACCTTCCCTTTCGTACGATATGTATCAGACATTGAATCTATGCATTTTTCTCCAAATTTGATTCCAAACAATTCTATAATTTCTTCTGGTTGTCTTTCCTCTATTACTTCAGCCCATACACTATGAACTGGGAAAAAAAGAAGAAGTATGATTAAGAGTTTTTTCATTTTTTTTATATTAAAATTATAGCACTGTGTTCCGTGATTTATTAGAAAAATTTATATATAATTAATACAAGATTTTTAAAAGGAGATGAGGAATGAACAATACAACTAATGATAATGAAATGATTGAAAAGACCGTGCAGTTCTATATTGATGGAGCAAAGTCCGGAAAAGGTGATGATATGAAACCAGCATTCCACAAAGATGCGACGATCTTTGGTTATATTGGGGACGACTTATTTGCTGGACCAATACAAAAGCTTTTTGACTGGAATGATAAAAATGGACCAGCAACTGAAATTGAAACAAAAATAACTAGCATTGATGTAGTTGGAACTATTGCAACTGTTCGTCTTGAATCTGATAACTGGACGGGTCATAAATTTACTGATTTTTTTACTCTACTTAAGGTAGAGGGTACATGGAAAATAATGAATAAAGTATTTCATCTCCATGCTTAACTTATCTATATTATAATTTAAGGAGGAATCAATGCCCTTTGTCACAATTACTTTACTAAAGGGTAAAGGTAAGGAATATATTAAAGCTGTTACAGATGGAATAAATTCTGCAGTTATAGAAACTATGGGATTTCCTGATGATGACCGATACCAAGTAGTTCACCAAGTAAGTGAGGATTGTCTTCAATATCAAGGTAGAACTGATGACAGAGTAATGATGCATTTAGTTATGCGCTCGGGTCGCTCAAATAAATCAAAGCAAGCGTTTTATAAAAAGGTGGTTAAAAATTTGTCCAAAAAACCTGGAATTAAACCTGAAAATGTTTTTATAACAATTACTGAAAATCAAGATATTGATTTTTCATTTAAGGATGGAATTGCTCAATTCGTTGTTTAAAAACTTTTTATCTCATTAAACTTTCTTTAATGCCAAATCTATATCTTTTATAATATCTTCCACATCTTCTAAACCAACTGATAATCGAACCAGTTTGTTATTTATATTTAAAAAATTTTTATCTTTTTTTAAAATTTTCAAATGGGTAGTTGAAGCTGGATGAATAATTAAACTTTTTACATCACCTAAATTATTTGAGATATGTATCATTGAAAGTTTATTTAAAAATTTAAAAGTTGTATTTTTATCTCCTTTTATATAAAAACTAATTATATTTCCAAATCCATCCATTTGTTTGTCTATCAATTTTTTTTGTGAATACTCTGAAAGTCCTGGAAAAATTGTTTTTTGAATTTTTGGATGATCTTTTAAAAAAAATGCTACCCTTGATGCATTTTTACAAAGTTGTTCTATTCGTAAAGGATATGTTTCTAAACTTTTTAATAATATCCAAGCTGTAAAGGGATCCATAGTGGGACCGGTGTTGCGATAAAAAAATTTAAGTTTTTCTTCATAAAACTTTTTAGAAGAAAGTAACAGGCCTCCCATAGTTCTTCCCTGTCCATCTATATGTTTAGTGGTGGAATAAATAACAATATCTGCGCCATAATTTAAAGGTTTTTGCAAAATTGAAGAAGCAAAAACATTATCTACAATAACTTTTGCATTATAATGATGTGCGATTTCTGAAACTGATTCAATATCAACAATTTCAAGAGTTGGATTGGATGGTGTTTCAAAAAAAATACAGGAAGTTTTTTTATTTATTGCTTTGCGCCATTGTTGTAAGTTTTTTCCATCAATAAAAACAACTTCAATTCCATATTCTGGCAAAATATCTTTTATAATATTATAGCAAGATCCAAACAAAGCTCTTGATGCAACAACCCTATCACCTTTTTTGCTTTGACACATTAATGATGCAAATACTGCTGACATTCCGGAAGAAAACGCTCTACATGATTCAGCTCCTTCAAGCTCTGCAAATTTTTTTTCTAATTGATTAACTGTTGGATTATCAAATCTAGAATATTGATACCTATCTATTTTCTCATTAAATACATCTTCAGCTTCCTGTGCGCTGTTATAAACATAACCGGAAGTTAAATATAATGGCAGGGATGTTTCTTGAAAAACGCTTTTATTGGTTTCTTTATGTATAAAATCAGTAATTTTTTTTTTCATAGCGTTAATTATATCATTGGGATCTTATTTTTCTGCATCAAAAAAATTTAAGTTCTATTCCACTTTTTTTCTTACTATAAAACGAGTTTTACTGTAGTTTATAGTAATGTACCCTAAAAATAAAAGCCTCGATTACATCTATGCTTTTATAATTGGGTTTGTAATAGCATTAATAACACTATTTTATAAATATTTTAATTTTGATCTTCTAAATACAGATTTTGAAACTACTAAATATCTTATACCTGCTTTAGTTTTAAATGAAACTAATTCTATTATACATTTTAAAGTTTCATTATTTGATCGATTACCTATTTACCCCATTGTTATTTCTTTAATATTAAAATTTTTTGGAACAGTAAATTATTTCGCAATACTTTTTTTTCAATCAATATTAAATGGTTTAATTCTTCTAGTTTTAATTGCTACAAAAAATTTGTTTACGAATAAATATTATTGGTTAAGTATTTTTTTGTTGGCTCTTAATGCCAATTTTTTTTGGTCATCTAGTATTATTTTACCTGACATACTTAATGTTTTTTTTATTTCTTGTGCTATTTATTTTTTTTTAAAATTCATTCTAAAAAAACAATCGATTAATTTGATTATAATTGGAAGTATTTTTTTTGGCTTATCCTTTTTAACTAAACCTTCAGGAATTTTACTTCCAATATTTTTATTCTTTTTTCTTATAATTTATTTTCTTTTTGAAAAGAAGTATAAATTAACAAAAGTTTTAATTTTTTCTATTTTACCCATAACTATAATTGCTTTAATTTCTTCACCTTTATATTTGTTTAATTATAAAAAGACCGGTCAATTTTTTTTAACAGACCAAAAAGGGACACATCTTTTATTTTGGATTTATCCATGTATTGTTAAAAAATGGGGCTGTGGTTACAGAGATCAAGATGCTATAAAAAAAGCTGTAAGTCTAAGTGAAATTGAATTAAAAAAAGAATTTGGTACAGATTTCAAATTCGAATATCCATATGTTTTTGATTTTGAAAATGATAAATTAAGATATTCAAAAAATCTTTCTATTGAAGAAAATTATTTTAAAAATATTGCATTAAGATCAAAAATTAATGAGAAAATTTTTTTTAATTTGGTAAAAGAAGAAGAAAAAACTCAAATTTTAACGTCATTTATTGGTTCAGTTTCAAAAATGTTATTACATACATCAATCATAGGTATTTTTGAACAGCATGATATTTCATATAAAGAATTAAAATCAATAATCACTTTGAAAAAAAATAACGTAACGATTCCAGGAACAATTTGGTTGATTTCACAAATTATAATAATTTTTCTTAGAATATTACAATTTTATGGTTGTATTTCTGTTTTTAAAAAAAATGAAAAGAAAAACACTTGGTTAGTTGTTTTTCTTTTATTAATTTCTTTTCCTTTTATAATATCAACTATGGGTATAGGTAATCCAAGATATAGAATTCCTTTGGAGCCAATACTTTTTCTATTATCAATTATTGGCATAAAGAATCTAAAAAGAAATGATATTTAAAAAAGGTAAAATTTCGAATTACATATCAATTCTTTTTACAAGTATATCGTTTTTGATTTTTTTTTATGTCTTATATCGTGATGTGATTGTTCATTATGGAACTCAGCCAAATTTTTATTACAAATATTATGTAATAAGTTTTATATTAATTTTTTTTTCAATATTTTCTTTTTTTTTAAAAAAAAATATAAAAATTAATATTTTAATTATTCTAATATCTTCAATTTTCAGTTTTTATTTATTAGAGGCAATTTTTTTTATAAAAAAGAATATTAATTTTGATTATAGAACTAGACTTGAAGTATATGAAGAAATGAAAAAAAATTATAGAAATGTTGCATTGACAATTGCGCCAATTTTAATTGATGCTGATAAACCAATTCATACATTAGGTGGTATTTCAAATAGAGAAACTATTCATTGTAATGAAAGTGGTGTATATGAAATTTATAAAAGTGACAGATATGGATTTAATAATCCAGAAAAAGAATGGACTAAAAAAGAGATTAGTTATTTATTAGTTGGCGACTCTTTTACTCATGGCGACTGTGTTGATGAAGAGTATACAATAAGTAGTAATATTAGAAAAAAAATAAATAATAAATATGGAGTTCTTAATTTAGGATACCGAGGCAATGGTCCACTTACTGAATATGCAACACTTATAGAATATTCTTCACACATAAATGTAAAAAGAATAATTTGGCTATACTATGAGGGTAATGATTTAGCAGAATTAGCTTCTGAATATAATGCGCCAATGTTAAATAACTATTTATTTGATAATAATTTTTCACAAGAACTAATTTTTAGACAAAATGAAATAGATAATGGGTTAGAAAATTTTTTAGAAAAAAATATATATGAAAAAAAATTAGAAGATAAAAAAAATATGCTTAAAGATGAGATTTTAAAGTTTATAAAATTATACAGATTGCGAACTATTACATTAGATAGATTTTTTCCTAACACAGAAAAGCCCATATCTTCTGAAACGTTAAAAAAGTTTTCTAATATAACTTCTTTATTTAAAAAATATACTGACGAAAAAGAATTAAAATTGTACTTTGTTTATTTACCCGAATATTCAAGATACAATTCAAAAAAAAATAATAATGACAATTTTCGTAGTTATAAAAAAGTTATTGAAATTGTAAAAAGCTTCGACATACCGATTATTGACATAAATAAAGAAATGTTTGAAAAAAATGATGATCCATTATCTTTATTTCCGCATAGATATTACTGGCATTATAATAAAAAAGGGTATAAAAATGTTGCTGATATTATATTTAATAAGACTTTTTTAATTGAAAATAATAAAATTGATTAATTGGATTTATTAAAAAAAACATTACTATTTAATTAAATATTACATATAATTCATGTCACACGATCAATTT